>NZ_MIBU01000072.1:0-8809 GCF_001830725.1 Sulfuricurvum sp. RIFOXYD12_FULL_44_77 | reverse complement strand
TCGGCGTGAGCAGAATCACGGAGTTTTTGGATCAAGAACTCTTTGGTCGGTTTATCAAAAATATCATCTACAGAAAGATTCATTGAATAGGAATGCGGGGATGTTTCGAGCATATTAAACACTTCGCCGATCACAAATCGAGAAAGAAGCGGGTAAAGACGTGATTGACGTGCAGCCGGAAGAAAAAAGCCCGGAGAGACAATCTCTCCGTTGTTATCAATCATCCGAATAAGGGCTTCATACTCAACAATATCTCCGCTTACAGCATCAAAAACCGGCTGATAATAGAGGCAGAACTGGTTATCTTCGATTGCCTCTTTGAGTTTTTTACTCCAGAGAATATTTTGCTGATACTCCTGTCGAATCTGCATCGTTTCGTCATACAGCTGATAGCTAAGGCGACGTTTTTTAGCCGTTTTCAGTGCCATATCGGCATTGGCGAGAAGATCAATGCTGTTTTGTCTGCGGTTACGTGAGACATCCATACCCATGGTCAAGGTAACATAGATGCTGGCACCATGAAGGTCGTAATATTGAGCTTGCAGATGGTCGATGATTGAGAGGCGGGCTGCTTCCAATTCAGACGAGCTCATAGGTTTGCTCAGTGCAATGGCATATTCATCGGAAGGCATTTTATACAGATGCATCGGTAAATCACTAATCGCGTCTTGAATCGACTTGGTTAGCGCTAAAATGGTCTCATCACCGATTGCATGACCGTAAAAGTCATTGATCTCTTTGAAATTATCAATATTAAGGAGTATAAGCGCATAAAAACGGCTGGTATGTATATCTCGAATGAGAGCATTTCGGTTAGGCAACTCGGTGAGATGGTCGGTATGGAGTTGATGCTCCAATTTTTGATTAAGTTCACGGGTAATTTCGGTATCACGCTCGATACGGCGGATAAGGACACGGAATCCAAAGTGAAGAACGATAGCAACAAATGTGAGTAAAAAGAGGCTGACGAGGAGAAGATTCCGTATTTCAGCTTTATACTCAGTGACATCTTCGGTGATATCAAAAGCACACGTCATCATCGCAATAATTTCATTTTCGTAATTGGTTAGCGGACGCGACGCTATTACATAATCTGTTTCCCCTATTTTGTAGCTATTGCTGTCGCTAAAGGTAAATGAGGAGGGGAGGTTATTAAAAAGGGGATCATTCGAAGAGACGATAGAGTAGCCGTGATAGACAATATTTTTGGAATCGGGTAAGAGACTTTTGAGTTTCTTGGTATCAAAAGCGATGGCACTTTTTATACCGGAATGGGCATCAAGCCGCTTTTGAACACGATCGATTTTGGCTACGGTTTGGATAATACCGATAAAGGTTTCATTTTTAAAGATGGGGATGATGGTGACTACAGAGACATCATAGATGGTCACATCCAACGTCGTAACATTTTGGCGTGTTTTGATGGCATGCGCTAAAACAGGACGTTTATGGAGAATATTATCGCCGTATTTTTTTGGATCTTGGAGTCTGAGGAAATGGGCACCGTCAGCACCGATAAATCCGCTCATATCGACTGTGCCGCGCCCTTTAGCTTCTTCGAAATAAGGGAGGGTGAGGCGATAAAGCTTTTCTCGATCGTGTGCCGCAAACGCATCGACGATATCGCGGTTTCCTGCAATTTTGCATGCGAGTTCGCTCAGCCCTTTTTGGGTATCGAGCATTGCTAAATCAAAAGAGTTTCGTAAAAGTGCACGGTGGGCAGAGGTTTTCTCTTCTAAAACGTGTTTTTTGTCCTGAATAATGGTAACGATAAAGATGACAATAAGCAAAATGACAAGAGCGATAGAATAAAGAGTCGCCCGTTGTTTAATTTTATGCACATTGCATCCTTCTTGTCACTGATTCATTATTATTATAACATAGGAGTTAAGATTTTTCGGATAAATAATTAAAAACAGTTAAAAACGCTATTCTTTAGGGAACAAAATTGAACCTAAACGTATCAATGTGGAACCGCACGCAATGGCAAGCTCAAAGTCTCCGCTCATCCCCATAGAGCAAACTTTTGCATTAGGCAGCGTCTCAAAAATTCGGCGGGTTGTCTCAAAACTTTTTTGGACAACCGTAGGCTCTTCGACATGGGCTCCGATGCTCATCACCCCTTGTAATACTAAACGGGGGCACTCTTGCATGATTTGGAGATATTTTTCGTTTGTCTCTTCGGGGAGAAATCCGCTTTTAGACGCTTCATAGGCCGAATTGATCTGAACCAAAGCACGAAGCGTCCTATCCTCTCTCTCAAGCCGCTCATTGAGGGCATGAGCGAGTTCCAAAGAGTCGATAGAGTGGAGGAGATGGGGGCGGACACTTAAAAGATGGTTGATCTTGTTTTTTTGCAAGGTACCGATGAAATGCCATTCGATTGGGAGTTCATCCAATGCTTCGCTTTTGGACATGAGATCTTGCACTTTGTTCTCTCCGAAGGCACGCTGTCCTATCGCATAGAGCGATTTGATCGCTTCGGCATCCACATATTTGCTGGCAGCGACAATTTTGACGATGTGATGGTCATTTACTCGTAAACGTGCTTTTTCAACCCGTTCGATAATACGGTCAAAATGGAGCTTTTGTTCCAGTGTAGTCATTGCATTAGCCTCGTAATGTCGTTATACAATCCCAAACTCATCAATCCGAGAAGTATCACCCATCCTCCGATAGTGAGCTGGGTAATTACCGCTTCGCTCGGTGCTTTACGGCGGATCATCTCATAGAGGTTAAACATAATGTGCCCTCCATCGAGTGCCGGTATCGGGAGAAGGTTAAGGACTCCGAGATTGACGGAGATGAGGGCGGCAAAGAAAAACAGAGACATCCAACCATACGATGATGCATCGGCAGTAATTTGGACGATACTCACCACGCCTCCTACCTCTTTGGCAGGGACAACTCCCGTAAGAAGTTTTTGGACGCTTTGGAAGATAAGCAGAGAGGAATTATAGGTCTCTTCGCTGGCGTATTCGAAGGTGCCGATGAGACTGAGCTCCATTGTATGCGTCACACCCGCCGGGGCAATCCCCACCATTCGTTGCTGGATGGTCTCTTTAAATATGTTTTGAGTTTCGGTGATTTTAGGAGTGACGGTGAGATTGTGGATAGTGTCACCGCGTTCAATCTGGAGGCTCAACGCTCCGACAGAGGCTTTGATATGATCGGAGAGTTCATTCCACTCATTGATACGCTCACCATTGATGGAGAGGACAATATCCCCTTTTTGAAGTCCCGCAATCTCGGCAGGAGATGCTTGAACTACCTTTCCGATAACAGGGGAGAGCGCTTGCGGCCCACCCAATGCGATGGCGTAAAAGAAGACCCATGCGAGGGCAAAATTTGCCAAGGGCCCTGCGAGGAGGATGATAATCCGCTGCCACGGTTTTTTGCTGTTGTAGCTGTCATTATCGCTACTGAGTGCAGTGGGGTCGAGATCGTCCTGCCCTTTCATTTTGACATACCCGCCTAAAGGGATGGCGGAGATTTGCCATTGCGTTCCGATCCATTGAAACGAGAGGAGTTTTTTACCGAAACCGATACTGAACACTTCGACATAAACACCGAAAAAGCGGGCGGCACTGTAGTGACCGAGTTCATGGAAGAAAATAAGTACCGATAAAACGGCGAGGGCGACGATCCAGCTCACGATTATCCTTTTGCTTTATAGGCTTTACTAAAACCGATCACGTATTCGGCTCCCGAATAGACGGTGAGGGCAACAGCGATCCATAGCAGTATATCTCCAAACGGCCAATGCATCAATAAAAAACCGATAGCGATCATCTGGGCGACCGTTTTCACTTTACCCGCCATCGACGCACTGACATCGATCCCCTCGGAGAGGGAGAGGGTGCGAAGACCGGTGATGAAAAGCTCTCGAACGATGATAATATAGATTGCCCACGCTGATGCGGCACCGCTCATCATAAGACCCAAAAATGCGGCTAACGTGAGCATCTTATCGGCGAGCGGATCGAGAATCTGTCCGACGATGGTGATCTGATCGAGTTCACGCGCGATATAACCGTCAAAAAAATCGGTAACGCTGGCGATAACAAAGAGGAGAGCGGCAGCGTAGTAGCTCCAGCTGATATCCCATCCCGCATTGCTAAAGATCTGTGGGTTGAGAATAATCCAAAACATCACCGGAGCGATGAGGAGGCGCGAGAGCGCGAGAAGATTGGGAAGGTTAATCACTGGAAAGTTGTCCCACCGTCAACGACAATCGTTTGTCCTGTAAGCCACGAAGAGCCTTCTCCGCAAAGGAAGAGACAAGCACCGGTCAAATCTTCGGCTTCCCCCATACGGCTAAGCGGTGAGCGTTTGACCACTTCCCCTTTGACCTCTTCGTAGTTCGGGAACGCTTTAAGGGCATCGGTATCGATAGGGCCGCCGCTGACGGCATTGACACGAATCCCTTTTTCTCCCAGTTCCGCCGCTGCGTAGCGTACCATCGCCTCAACAGCCGCTTTGTTGGTTCCATGACCCGCATAGTTAGGGGTATAGACGAGATTTCCGGTGGAGCTCATAGAGATGATCGAGCCGCCGCCCACTTTTTCCATCCGTTTTGCCGCTTCTTGCGCACCGACGACGAAAGCGTTGACGGTTGCGGTATAGATGTTGTTAAGCCCTTTGGGTTTGAGACGCATAAACGGACCGAAACCGCCTACTACCGCACGTCCTGAAATGATCGCGTTGGAGATGAAAAAATCGAGTCGATCGAAATCTTCGTCAAATTTTGCATAGACCTCTTTATACTCATCAGGCTCTAAAATATTGAGAGCGTATCCGCGACATTTAACACCGTATTGTTTTTCAATATCGTCCGTAATCTCTTGCGCGATTTCAGCATTGGAGTTATAGGTAAACGCTACGTTTACCCCCTTTGATGCGAATGCATAGACGATCGCTTTTCCGATACCTCGGGTTCCGCCGCTGATGAGTAGGGTTTTTCCTTGCATATTCAATTACATTCCTTTTATAGTGTAGTTTTTCATAACATTCTCAAGACGCTTCATATTCTCATTGCTCGGAAGAACGAGAGGAAGACGATATTCGAGTGTATCGAGTAGTCCTGCGATGTACATTGCCGCTTTGATCATAACCGGATTGGATTCCAAAAAGAGGGCTTTATTGATCGGGAAAAGCGCATCATTCAACGCTTTTGCTCCCGCAAAGTCACCAGAGAGTGCTTTGGTAACCAAATCACTTTTTAAATCGGGGAGGAGGTTGGAGGTGACCGAAGTAATCCCTGCACCGCCGCAAGCGAGAATCGCGTAATCGATCGCGTCATCCCCGCTGAATACTTTGAGTTCCGGTCGGCGTGAGAGGAGCTCGATGGTGCGCTCGATACTTCCCGTCGCCTCTTTGATACCATAGATGTTTTTGACATCATCAAAAAGACGGATAACGGTATCGGCACTGATATCGACGACCGTTCGCCCCGGAACATTGTAGAGCATAAAAGGCAATTCCGGAACCGATTCGGCGATTGCTTTGTAGTGCTGATAGAGCCCCTCTTGGGAAGGTTTGTTGTAATACGGAGCAACAGAGAAAATCGCATCGACACCGCATGCTTGAGCCGTACGCGCCGCTTCGATCGCTTCTGCGGTTGAGTTGCTTCCTGCCCCTGCGAGGACTTTGGTATTGGTCCCTTTACACACGGCAACGGCGATCTCCATACAAATACGGTCTTCTTCGTAGCTGAGCGTTGCACTCTCACCCGTTGTTCCGACGGGACAAACGGCATTTATTCCATTGTTGATTTGTCGTTGAATGAGATCAGCGTATTTTTGCTCATCCAATTTTCCGTTTTTAAACGGGGTGATGAGGGCGGTCGTTGAGCCTGTTACTAGATTCATTTTTGTCCTTTACGGAGGATTAGCGTTGTTGATTTTTCAGGTTTGAGATACTCTTTTGCCACTTTTTGGATCTCAGAGGGTTTGAGAGCTTCGATTGCCGCTTCATACTGCATCAACGGTGAGATATCTCCGCGAGCAAGGTAGCTTCCGAACAAATCGGCTACCGAGGTGGAGCTCTCCAGTGAGTAGATAAAATCGGCTTTGGTGTTGATTTTAACTTTATCAAGCTCCGCTTTCTCTACCGGTTTATCTTGGAGGGAACGGATGATTTTCCAAATCTCCGCTTCGACGCTCTCTGCCGTGACCCCGTTGTTACAGACCGCTAAAAATAAAAATACCCCCGCATCGATATTTTCCATATTATAGGCATAAATTTGGTTGACAAGCCGCTTTTCATCGACCAATACACGGCTCAAACGTGAGCTTTTACCGGAGCTGAGCATCTCGCTGAGAGCTGAGAGTTTAGGTTGATCCGCGTGTTGAAAGTTGGGGATAGGGAAAGATATGGCGAGCATTTCTACTTCGCTCTCTTTGTTCACTTCCACACGGCGTGCTCCGTCTTGTTCGGGCTCAAGTGTTTTGACGGTCGGAATATCGAGCGTATTGGGAACCGATCCGAAATGTTTCTCTGCCTCTTCGAAGACACGCTCGGGCTTAATGTCTCCCGTAACGATTAAAATGGCATTTTTCGGCTGATAATAGGTTTGATGAAAACTGCGGATATCCTCCAGTGTCCATGTTTGAATATCGTTCATAAACCCGATCGGTGTCCAGTGGTAGGGATGATAGACGTAGGCGCTGTTAAACAGACGAAAATAGAGATATCCCATCGGATTGTTATCGGTTCTCCATCGACGCTCTTCGGCGACGACGTTACGCTCGGGTTGGAACTCTTCATCTTTGAGGTTGAGATTCTGCATCAGCTCTGAAAAGAGGGAGAGGGATTTAGCGAGATTTTCGGTACTCGATTTAATGTAATAGTGGGTGTAGTCAAATCCGGTCGAAGCGTTGTTCAGACCGCCGACACTTTTTACCTCTTCATCGAACTCACCCGCTTTGAGGTTTTTCGTCGATTTGAAGTTCATGTGCTCCAGCATATGGGCGATGCCGCTTTTACCCATCACTTCGTTGCGGCTTCCCACTTTATAAAAAATATCGGTAGAGATAACCTGCGAACCGTTGTCCATCGGAATGGCAACGACTTGCAACCCGTTGGAGAGGGTCTTGGTTTCATAATGGGGGAGTGATGAGGCCATAAGGGTTCCTAGAGACAAAATTGTTGCAATGAGGATTTTCATCGCCGATCTGCGCCGATTGCTTCGGTGATGGAGGCAAATCCGTCCGATGCCAAAAGATCGATCAAACCGCTGTTGATCTCTTCGATCACTTCGGGACCTTTGAAAATCAATGAGGTGTAGATTTGCACCAATGAAGCACCTGCACGAATGCGGCGGTATGCTTCCTCAGGTGTGCTGATTCCGCCGACGCTGATGAGGGTCGTTTTGCCGTAAAGTTCGCGCGCAATCGCATCAAAAATATAGAAACTTCGCTCGCGTAATACTTCTCCGCTGAGTCCCCCGATATCTTCGGGTTCAGAGACGAGAGAGTAATCGATGGTCGTATTGGTAGCGATAATACCGTCTGCTCCGCTCTCAACCGCGTGGACACACAGGGCGACCGCTTGATCTTCGGACATATCGGGGGCGATTTTGAGCAAAATCGGTTTGTTGGTCAGCGCTTTGGCTTCGGCGAAAAGCTGGCTGATAAATGCTTCGTTTTGGAGATCGCGCAATCCCGGAGTGTTCGGCGATGAGATATTGATAACCATATAATCGGCGTACTCGTGGAGTGCTTTGATGAGGGTGGTGTAATCTTTGATCGCTTTATCATCGGGAGTTATTTTGTTTTTTCCGATGTTGACGCCGATAGGGGTGCTGAACGGATAGATATTTTTGAGACGGTGAGAGATACGGAAAAGGCCGTCGTTGTTAAATCCCATCGCGTTTTGAAGAGACTCCTCTTCGATGTGACGCCATAGGCGCGGGCGTGGATTTCCCTCTTGCGGTTTCGGGGTGAGGGTACCGATCTCAGTAAAACCGAATCCCATAGACATAACGCCGTGGAACATCGTCGCATTTTTATCGAATCCTGCGGCAAGACCGACAGGGTTAAGAAACGTACGGCCAAAAAGTTCTTGGGTAAGGGAAGGGTGGGTTACGAAATGTTTCGCCATCCAGCCGTTGAAGAGGGGGGGACAAAAACTGGCACTGCGGAGAACTGCGGCGGCAAGCGTATGGGCGCTTTCGGGTTGAAGTTTAAAAAGCCAGGGTTTTAAAGATTCGTAATCAAACATACCATCCGCCTCATCGTGATTAAAGTTGCCGCGATTATACTCAAAAAAGGATTAATAGGGGATTATTCGCCCATTTTCCCTGCAAGACGGCGGTAATTTTCGGAGGTTTCAAGAAGCTCTCGGTGGGTTCCTCGTGCGATAATGTGCCCCTCTTCAAAATATAAAATCATATCGGCGTGTTCAATCGTACTGAGGCGGTGGGCGATGATAAGGGTGATTTTATCCTGCGCGTACGATTGCAATGAGGCTTGGATACGTTTTTCGCTTTCGTTATCCAGCGCGCTGGTCGCTTCATCCAATATGAGGAGGGAGGCGTGTTTGTAGATGGCGCGGGCAATGGCGATCCGCTGACGCTGACCGCCGGAGAGATTGGCACCGAACTCTTGCATTATCGTATGTATCCCCTCAGAAAGAGCGGACACAAATTCGAGTGCATCCGCTTTTTGCAGAGCCTCTTTGACCCTCTCTTCATCGATCTCATGGCCGTACGCTACGTTAGCGGCTAAGGTGTCTTGGAGGATATAAACCCGCTGCGATACGGCGGCAATTTGGTTACGGAGAGAATCTTGGGTGTACTCTTTGAGAT
>NZ_MIBU01000071.1:0-8814 GCF_001830725.1 Sulfuricurvum sp. RIFOXYD12_FULL_44_77 | reverse complement strand
CGACCGTCTCTAAATCGCTGAAATCCAACTCCGGATCGACCCCTTGGGTATACATATTGAGTGCCAACGTGATAATATCGACGTTTCCGGTGCGCTCTCCGTTGGAGAGCAACGTCCCCTCGACACGATCCGCCCCAGCCAACAATGCAAGCTCCGTCGCGGCAACCGAGGTTCCGCGGTCATTGTGGGTATGGGTCGAGATCAATACGTGCTCGCGATTCGTCAAATGACGGCTCATCCACTCGATCTGATCGGCATAGACGTTCGGAGTTGCCATCTCGACCGTCGCGGGGAGATTAATAATAACTTTACGCTCAGCGCTGATCCCCCAACGATCGGTCACTGCATTACAGATACGGGCGGCATATTCCAGCTCCGTCCCCGTAAAACTCTCCGGTGAATACTCTAAACTAATCTCACCGTCGTGCTTGGCGGCGCGGGCTTTGACCATATCGACACCCTCTAGTGCCAACGCGATAATCTCATCTTGCTCTTTGCCGAAGACGATCTTACGCTGGGCTACCGAGGTGGAGTTGTACAGATGGACAATCGCTTTTTTGACCCCTGCCAACGCTTCAAACGTTTTGTCGATCAAATGTTCCCGCGCTTGGACGAGGACTTGTACCGTCACGTCATCGGGAATCAATTTCTGCTCTACAAGAGTGCGTAAAAAATCGAACTCCACTTTCGACGCGGAGGGGAATCCCACCTCAATATTTTTAAATCCGAGTTTCAGCAAGAGGGTGAAGAGAGAGAGTTTTTGATCCAAATTCATCGGGGTGATCAACGCTTGGTTTCCGTCGCGAAGATCGACACTGCACCAGATAGGGGCGTGCGTGATGGTTTTGGACGGCCAAATACGATTCGGCAAATCAACTTGAGGATAAGGGCGGTATTTGCCCATGGATGCGTGTTTCATACGAAACTCCTTGCTATTTTCTCTCCTCATTGCCCTTGCTGGTGGCAATAAGTGGGCGAATTATAGCAAAAAGGGGAGCAAACGCGGATGAACTCTGTTTTTATCGTTTTTCGATCTTTTCAATGATATGCGCGGCACCGTTGGGGGCAATCAATTTTCCTAACGCTTCACTCCTGACGCCGATATCACTCTCAATCGCTTCTTGCAGTTTTAGGAGTAACCCGTCGCTTTGTCTCTCGCACCATCCTGCATTATGATCGATGATATAGCGGGCGTTATGGTATTGGTGATCGGCGGCGGCATAAGGGAACGGGATATAAAACGCAGGGATTTTCGCCGCACAGAGTTCCCAGAGGGTACTGGCACCGGAACGGCTTATGGCAAAATCACTCCGCTCGCACAACTCCGCAATCTGCGTCGTAAACCCGTACACTTCCGCCGGTATCCCAAGTTCATGGTACGCGGCACGTACCCGCTCTTCTTCTTTGAGTCCGCACTGATGAATAATATGTATCCCTTTATCACGAAGCCACGGAGCGATTTCAAGTGCCAAATCGTTAATAAATTTAGCCCCCTGCGATCCCCCTAAAAAGATCACGGTTTTAATAGAGTCACGGATACGGGCATTCTCAAAGTAGCGTGCATTGACGGGATAATCGCAATGATTCTCCCCCTCCTCATACGAGCTGAAAAATCGCTTCGCATACGGTCGAAGCAATCGGTTTAACTTTCCCGTCACCGCATTTTGTTCGTGAATGTAGAGCGGCGTGCCCGTCGCAACCGCCGCCATAGCAGCCGGTGCCGCCGAAAATCCTCCGACACTCACAACGGCGTCAGCTTTAAAGGCACGAATCAACGTACGTGAGTGTAACAGTGCTTTAAACACTTTCCACAAAGCGACGAGTTTTCCAAATCCCGATTTGTTGACCACTCCCGTCGTATCCAAAAAGTGAACCTCATCAAAAAGAGAACTCTCTCCGAACCACTGACGATCTTGCCCTGATGTTGAACCGATAAACATCACTTTGTGCCCTTGCTCACGTGCTTTTTCTGCTAAAGAGAGAGCGATCACCAAATGTCCTCCTGTTCCGCCTCCAGTAAAAATGAGATTCACTTTTTATCCCCCGATTTGTATTCAATCTTTTTAGAGACCATCAACACCATCCCTATCCCCATTGCCGAAGCCAACATAGCCGAACCTCCGTAACTCAAAAATGGGACTGAAATCCCTTTAATAGGGGTTAATCCACTAATACCGTAGGCATTGATCATAAACGCAAAGGTGATCAAAAGCCCTACACCCAAACTAAAAAGATAGGCCGTATCGTTATGAGAGCGATTGGCAATTTTAAAGAGACGGTGCAGCAGCATAATAAAAAGGAGTGCCACTCCGAAAACCCCGATAAATCCGAACTCTTCGGCTATTCCTGCCAGTACAAAGTCGGTATGAACCTCACTCAAAAAGCCGAGTTTGAAGGTTCCCCCCCCTAATCCCGCACCGAAAATCCCTCCGTTATGAATCGCATTAAGGGAATGGCCGATTTGATACGCCTCTTCGGCATTTTCAATCCGCAAATGGCGTGCAATCGGTTCAGGGAAAAAAGCCAATACGGTACTTTGTGCCGATCCCCACCACGACAAAATTCGGTTAATACGGTGTTCCGAAGTAAAAATAAAGAAAAGGAAAAAACCTACCGCACTCCCGACCAACGTCATAAAAAAGCGAAAACTGCTCCCCGCAAAAAAGAGCATAAACGCCAATGTCAACGCCAAAACGACAACCTGCCCCAAGTCATTTTGCATAAAGGCGATCAAAAACATGACAATGATAAAAATAGCCGCATAGGGGGCAAAGCGTTTAAACTCTTCCGTCACACCCATATCCGCGTGATGGCCGAGTTTACGGGAGAAACTCCACGCCAGAAAGTAGACAAAACCGATTTTAAAAAACTCGACGGGGGCGAGTGAAAATCCCACTAATTTAATCCACCGTTTTGCACCGCCGACTTCGCTCACCAGTGATGCAGGGAGAAATGGCATCACGATCATCAGAAGCATCCCTCCGAAAAAGAGGCCAAGTCCTAAACGGTGAAGCCAAACATCAGGGTCTAGCTGAGCAAGCGTCCACATAATTAAAATCGAGATAACCGCAACAACGAGCTCACGCGCAACGAAATGAAAGTCATTATATTCGAATAAAATAACCGTATATGCGGAGAGGGTATAAGAGCATATAACCCCTACGGTAATCAACGCTGTCGTTAAAATAAATAGTTTTTTATCAGGCATTTTAGGACTTATTTAATGTATAATTTATGCAAGTATATCGCTCTTTATACTAGAGTTCGATAAAAGCGAGTGGGTAGAATATGGAATGTTTTTTGCTTTAGTATTCCAAACAAATTGAGAGAAAGGGGAAAAAGGAATGGGACTCACTATTTCACGTTCACATGATCTGATGAAAAGCGCCATGGATTACCGTGCCGCACGACAAGATATTATTGCCGGCAACATTGCCAATGCCGATACCCCTTTCTATCGCCCTAAAGATATCAGCTTTGAAGATACATTGGCTCAAAAGAGTGCTCAAATTTTTGCCGATAAATCCCAAACCCTCCAAATGGCGCACACCAACGGTGCCCATTTGGGACCGATCGATTCGGGTTCTTCAAAACCGACTACTTTTTTTCGTGATGGCCATATGGCACGTAATGATGGAAACAGTGTTGATTTGGATGTCGAAACAACGGAAATGGCAAAAAACTCGACGATGTTTAATGCCCTCACCGCTGCACTCAAAAAAGATTCCGCTTTGTTCAAAAGCGTCATAGACGCTTCGAGCAAAACAGCGTAAGGATTAGATTATGTCTTTTTTAAATAGCTTTGATATCAGCGGTTACGGCCTTTCCGCTCAGCGTGTCCGTGTTAACACCATCAGTTCGAACATTGCGAATGCTCAAACGACACGTACCAATGAGGGTGGACCGTACCGACGTCAAGAGGTTATTTTTAAAGCGATCGATTTTAACCAACTCTATAACAAAGCATTGGAAAACGAAACCTCCGCACTCGGCTACAGCGACCCGCTCAAAGAGGGGTTGGCAGGTTTGAAACCAAATCCTGCTATTATGAGTGTTATTGTTGATAAAATCAGCAGAGATGACAGCGCGCCGAAAATGAAATACGACCCTTCTCATCCCGATGCAGACGCAAAAGGGTATGTTGCGTACCCAAATATTAATCCTGTCGTCGAAATGGCCGATTTAGTCGAAGCAACACGTTCGTATCAAGCGAACGTCGCCGCATTCGAAAGTGCAAAAAATATGGCCGGCAGTGCCATTAGTATATTACAAGGATAATCCGTAAATGGCTAATATTCAATCGATCAAATCTCTCTCTACTGCCGATTTACTGGCGAACAAAAGCGGCAATACGGTCGAAGCAAGCAGTACCGATTTCGCCCAAGAGCTCAAAAATGCCCTCGGCAACGTCAACCAAATGCAAGTTGACGGCGAAAGAGCTATGAGCGATATCGCGACAGGCTCGGTCAAAGATCTTCACCAAGCCGCCATCGCTATCGATAAAGCCGAAATCAGTATGAAATTGATGCTCGAAGTACGAAATAAGGCACTCAATGCCTATAAAGAAATTACTCGAACGCAAATGTGATTTAATCTTTTCACATGCGCCATTCCAATAAATCAAAAAAAATCCTTGCCCTTTTCCTCGTTCTCATGTTCGGTTTCGTCATTTTTTTGGCGGTTATGCTCTATACGGCACTCCATGAACGGGATATCCCCTCTATTTACTCCGAAGACAGTGCCAAAGCACAACGCGGATCGATTATCAGTGCAGACGGTTTTCATATCGCTACAACCCAAAAACTCTATAAAGCGGTCGTCAATACCCGTAATATCGATCCGGACAAAGAGGAACTTTTCATCCAGCTCTTCAGTATCTACAGCGGAACCGAGCCCAATGAGATACGAGAACGTCTCCATACCCGCAAAGGCTCCGTGACACTTAGCTATCACATCAGTCCGAAAGAGGCGATGTATCTCAAAACACTTGCCTTTGAATTGCGCCGTTTAGGGGTATTTATCGAATATGAAACCCCATCGGGTGAGCGTATTTTGCAAGGGCTTAATATTTTAGAGAGCGGCGAAGCGCGTCAATACCCCTACGGCAAACTCCTCACCCCCCTTTTGGGCTATCCTCGTAAAATCGAAGAAGAGGGGTATACGCGAGTGTACGGGATCAAAGGGTTGGAGAAATTTTTTGATGAAGAGCTAAACCCTCAACAAAACAAAACCCAAAAAGCGCTGCGCGATGTCAACGGTTATCTGATTTTAAATAAACAAAGCCAAGTCAAACGTCAGATCAACGGTCTAACCGTTAAACTCAATATCCCTATTATGCTCCAATCCCGCGTGGAAACGATCACCGATCAAATCAAAGAACAACTTCAAGCCGATGAGATCATCGCCACCGTAATGGAGTCCAAGAGCGGAAAAATCATCGCCCTTGCCAGCTCAAACCGTTTTGATCCGAGCCATATCCGAACCGAAGATTACCCTTCACTCAATGCCAATGCCATCGAATACAGCTATGAGCCGGGATCGGTTATCAAGCCGATTATCTTTGCCCTTATGCTCGATCGAGGTCTCATTAACCCTTACGACATGGTTAACGGACATAACGGGCGCTTCACGATGGGGCGCAAGACTATCGTTGATGAGCATGCCTTCAGTATGATCAGCGCCGAAGATGTCCTTGTCCACTCTTCCAACATCGGTATCGCCCAACTGGCGCAGAAACTCAACGGTGCCGAATACACCGAGGGGCTGAAACGGTTTGGATTTACCCACTTCAGCGGTATTGACCTGCCGTATGAAAAACGGGGATCTATCCCCAGTTCCACACAGTTAAATAATTCCCTCTATAAAGCGATCACCTCATACGGTTACGGTATGCGTGCCAATGCGATGCAGCTGGTCAAAGCGTTCAATGTCTTTAATAATGGGGGGAGACTGATCAATCCGATGGTGGTCGAGGCGCTCTATGATGATAACGGCCGCACTATTCCGATGCAGATACAACCGCCTGTTCAAGTAATTTCTCCCGCTACGGCAGAGCGGATGAAACAAATTCTCATCAAAACCGTCAATGAGGGGACGGGAACGGTTGCTAAAACACCGGGAATTCAAGTGGGAGGAAAAACGGGAACGGCGCATATCGCGAAAAACGGTGCGTATGTTAACAGCTACCACACCTCATTTATCGGGTTTGCCAATGATGCGACACACGACTATACGATCGGTATTACAGTAATCGAACCGCGTACCGTCTACTTTGCCTCTATTACCGCCGTACCGGTGTTTAAAGCGATTGTCGATCTGATGGTGGAGGAAAAATACCTTATCCCCGATCCCGCCGCCGTAGCGGCCGCCGCTTCACCGATAGAGACTACACACCCGTAAGGGCTTTTTGGATAACGGTTGTCACCTCTTTCTCAAAGCGATAGTGTTTTTGTATCCCCCACACTTCAATAACCGCTTCCCCTTTAACAAAGAGTTTACGCTTCGATTGCACAATAGCGAGAACACGGTTGCTGTTCAGGTGTTTCGTATCGACACGAAACTCCAAAGGGATCACCTTTTCGCTACCGGAAGGGATGATAAAAGAGTATTCTCCCCCCGATTTTGCTTCTCCTCGTGCAATCACCTCTTTCGCATCAAGAAGGGTATAAGTGAGTGATACAATCCTAATATCGCTGTGCCATTTATTCACCACTTTTAAATCGCTCCCCAAACGGATCTCTCCGCTCTTCGTCGAGATTCCTAAAAGCGACAATACCCCCAATACCATTTCAGCCTGAGTATTTTCCCAGCGCAAATTTCCTTGCGGTTCAATGAAAATATCTTTCCCTATTTTGGGAGCACATCCGGCTAGGAGGATAACAATAAGAAGACTCGATAGATACTTTTTCATATTACATCCACACATTATCGATTAGACGGGTCGTTCCGACACGTGCCGCAACCAGTACGATGGTATTGCCGGTTACCACCTCATCAATCGACTCAAACGCTCTATTGACGATCGCCACATACTCGACATCCAAAGGCTCAAGTATAGCTTCCATCGCCTCTTTGATCTCCGCACTTTTGGTATTTCCCTGCATAAGCATCTTTGTTGCCCGTTTGAGTGCGGCTGAGAGTTTCAACGCCTCTTGACGCTCAGAGCTGTTCAAATATATATTACGGCTCGAGAGGGCCAAGCCATCCGATTCACGAACCGTCTCCATCGGGACAATCTCGATGTTCATGAAAAAATTGTGACACATTTGGGTAATAAGGGCGAGTTGCTGGGCATCTTTTTTCCCGAAATAGACACGAGCGGGACGTACCATATTCAGCAATTTCATAACAACCGTCAACACTCCGTCAAAATGTCCGGGACGGGAAGAGCCTTCGAGAATAAATCCTCTCACATCAGGGGCACATATCCGCACCTCATCTTCGCCGTACATCGCGTTTACATCGGGATAAAAGAGAACATCGACACCGCTCAGCTCACAGATTTTAAAATCGGCCTCTTCGCGGCGGGGGTATTTGCTCAAATCTTCCCCCGGTAAAAACTGGGTCGGATTGACAAAAATCGAAACAACCACATAATCGTTCCCACTGCGAGCCGCTTCAATCAGGCTGCGATGACCGATATGGAGCGCCCCCATCGTCGGAACGAAACCGATTGTTCCCGTTTTAAGTTGAAGCGCATCTTGAAGTTCTTGCGCGGAACGTGCGATAATCATTGTTTTAGCCTCTATAGAATATAATTGGCATTATAATATATCAGAAGGTATTCCTACTTATGGATCATTACGAATATACCGAATTACTTAAAACATTGACGATTAAAATGCAAAACGTCACCGACGTAGTCCGTCCGCAAGATATCAATAATCGTTTGAGTGAAATCGAAGCACTTGAAAACTCAGACGGCTTTTGGAACGATGCGGCTGCCGCAGGCGTTATCCAAAAAGAAAAAACCCAGTTAGAACGCCGCCTGGCAAAGTATTCTAAAACCTTTCATACCCTCGGTGATGCCGTAGATTTGTACGATATGGCAAAAGAAGAGGGAGATGAAGAGACGATCGAATCCCTTTTCGCCGATGCAGGAGCACTGGAAAACAATGTCAAATCGATGGAAGTCGAAGTCCTTCTATCGGGTGAGCACGACAGTCATAATGCCATCGTCACCATCCATCCGGGTGCCGGGGGAACCGAGTCCCAAGACTGGGCATCGATGCTGTTACGTATGTATACCCGTTGGGCGGAGCGACATGACTTTACCGTAGAGATACTCGATTATCAAGCCGGAGAAGAGGCAGGGATCAAAGATGCGGCACTTCTGATCAAAGGGGTTAATGTCTACGGTTATCTCAAAAATGAAAACGGTATCCATCGCCTCGTTCGTATCAGCCCGTACGACTCTGCGGCGAAACGTCACACCAGTTTCACCTCCGTTATGGTCTCTCCCGAACTCGACGATGATATCGATATCGAGATCGAAGACCGTGATATCCGTATCGACACCTACCGTGCTTCCGGTGCGGGGGGTCAGCACGTCAACAAAACCGAATCGGCAATCCGTATCACCCACATCCCGAGCGGGATCGTCGTACAGTGTCAAAATGACCGTAGCCAGCATAAAAACAAAGCAACCGCTTTTAAAATGCTCAAATCCCGTCTCTATGAGTTAGAGATGGAGAAAAAGCAAGCGGCGGTTGATGGAATCGAGAAAAGTGAAAACGGCTGGGGGCATCAAATTCGCTCGTATGTTTTGGCTCCCTATCAGCAAGTCAAAGACACCCGTTCAGGAATCCCCTACTC
>NZ_MIBU01000070.1:0-3865 GCF_001830725.1 Sulfuricurvum sp. RIFOXYD12_FULL_44_77 | reverse complement strand
TGATCATCGGGCTGGAACAGTAGCTCTTCACAGATCTCTCGATCTTCTTGCGACATTTTGGCAAGCGGTACGATGTGTTTAACGTTGATGATGACGGAGGTCATCCCCGCTTCAATACAGTGGTGTAAAAAGACGCTGTTCAAAAAGACACGGGCATTCATGCTAAGCCCGAAAGAGATATTGGAGAGTCCCAGTGTCGAGCCAACGTTCGGATATTTGGCGTGAAGTTGACGGATCGCTTCGAGGGTTTGGATCGCGGCATCACGGTACTCCACATCACCGCTTCCCACCGTAAAGGTGAGCATATCGAACATTAGATTGCGCGGATCGATACCGTGGCGGTTGACGCACAGATCGTAGATACGATCGGCGATACGCATTTTATCCGCCGTCGTTTTCGCCATCCCTTTTTCATCGATCACGAGACACACGAGTGCCGTTCCGAACTTTTTGGCGAGAGAACAGATCGCATCGAGCCGCTCTTCCCCGTCTTCGAGGTTGACGGAGTTGATGATCGGTTTTCCGCCGATACATTTGAGTGCTTCTTCCATCGTATTGACCCGCGTCGCATCAGGCATAAGAGGAAGGGGGATTTTTTGGTTGTAGAGTCTCATCACGTGCGCCATATCTACTGCACCATCACGCCCCGCAAACTCGACGTTGACATCGAGACAATGGGCACCGTCGCGCACTTGGGCTTGTCCGACGCTGAGGGTTCCCTCGTAATCACTCGCGATGATGAGCTCTCGAAACGCTTTCGATCCCGTTGAGTTGGAGCGTTCCCCGATCAAAAGGGGTGAGGGTTGTTGGATCAGCTCGACGCTATTAAAGAGCGATGCGACAGAAGCAGGCATATTCCCGGATGGTTTTTTAGGGGCGATAGTAGAGACTTTATCGACTAATGCGCGGATATGCTGAGGGGTGGTTCCGCAGCATCCGCCGAGAAAGCTGACACCGTCATAGTTTAAAAAATCGCATTGTAACTGGGCAAACTCATCGGGTCCCATCGGGTAATAGGAATATCCGCCGCGATTTTGGGGGAGCCCCGCATTGGCGTGGACGGAGATAGGTTTAGCCCACACTTCAGAGAGGGTACGTACATGTTTGCCGTATTGTTCCGGTCCCGTCCCGCAGTTAAAACCGAGGCTGATGATGTCGAAGGGCTCCAAGATAGTAGCAATCGTTTGTGCATCGGTTCCAATGAGCATACTTCCCGCAAGTTCGATCGTGACGGAGACCATAATAGGAAGCTCAGTGCCTCGCTCACGGTTCGCCGCTTCGCAGGCGTGGAGAGCCGCTTTAATCTGTAACGGATCTTGGCAGGTTTCAAGGAGGAAAATGTCACATCCGCCGTCGATTAGTCCCAAACAGCACTCCAAATATCCCGTAAACATTTCATCGTAGTGGATGTGTCCGAGAGAGGGGAGTTTGGTTCCCGGCCCGATGGAGCCGAGGACATATCGGGGATGTTCGGGTGTGGAAAATTTCTCACACTCCGTTTTACATACTGCCGCACCTGCACGGGAGAGCTCATACGAACGATGACCGATCCAGTATTCGTCCAATACCCAGCTAAAAGAACCGAAGGTATTGGTGGTAATGAGATCGGCTCCTGCCGTGAGGTAGGCGTGAAAAATATCGCTCATGACTTCAGGGCAGGTGACGTTGAGAAGTTCATTACACCCCTCTAACCCCTCCCACGCACTATCGGGTATCTTGTCGGCACGTTCTTGAAGCTGAGTTCCCATGGCACCGTCGATGATAAGAGGGCGTTTGGAAATAATTTCAAGAAGTGTGTGCTTGATCGACATCGTAGAGACCTTGTGCAATTAAAATAATATGCGATTTTATCGAAGTGTAGCCTAAAGGGTTCTAAGTATGAAAATATAATTCTTTGGATACACTCTTAAACATGAAAAAACTGCTCTTATTAACTCTTTTTTGTATTACGCTGGCATGGTCAAAAGAGTCGGTTACTCTTCAGTTGCCGTGGCTCCATCAGTTTCAATTTGCCGGCTATTATGTGGCAAAGGAAAAAGGGTATTATAGTGATGCAGGGTTGGATGTTACTATTTTGGATGCAAATAAAAAAGAGGCATCTCTAAAAAGTGTTTTGGACGGCAAAGCACACTACGGTGTTGGACATTCATCCTTGATTGTCAACTATATCAACGGTGTTCCGCTTGTTTTAATGGCGGCGATCTATCAATCTTCTCCGATGGTATTATTGACACGAAAAGATGCTTCTATAGCAGGTGCTAAAGACCTAAAAAATAGACGGGTTATGCTGACGAATGACATGATGCAATGGGCAGAAATACAGGCCATGTTTAGAAGTGTCAGCTTGAGCACTCATGATTTGAAAGTGCAATCACATTCATTTGATCCAATGTCACTCGCACGCGGTGAAACCGATGCTATGGTTGCATATGTATCTAATGAGCCTTATATCCTTCAAAAAGCGGGAATAGAAACGCATACTATTAATCCGAAAGAGTACGGATTCGATTATTACAGTGATATTCTTTTTACAACTAAAGAAGAGGTGGCTTTTCATCCTGAACGCACAGAAGCGTTTTACGATGCATCGATTCGTGGATGGCTGTGGGCATTTGATCATATCGAAGAAACGGCGGAACTGATTTACCGCAACTATAATCCGCAGCACAAATCATTGGATGCTTTGATTTATGAGGGGAAAGTACTTAAAGAGCTTGCCCTGCTTCCTAATACGACGTTTGGTTCAATTGATCCGGTTCGTTTGGAGATGATTGCGCAGGGGTATCGACTGATGGGGGTTGTAAAATCAATCCCTCCGTTTGGACCGTTGCTCTACAAACATGATAGGCTGCATTTAACTGATCAAGAGAGAGCATGGCTTCGGGAACACCCTGTCATTCGTGTTGGAATAGACCATAATTGGCCTCCGATCGAATCGGTCGATGATAAAGGGAGACATGTCGGGATTAGTGCTTCGTATTTGGCTCTTCTTGAAAAACGGCTAGGCGTTCGGTTTGAAGTGGATTACAGTCGGAAGCTCTGGAGTGATTCGCTTCGCGCCGTTAAAAACAAAGAGATGGATATGCTCTCGGGAGCGGCCATTACAGAGAAAAGACATGAGAGCTTAGTCTTCAGCCGCCCTTTTTTAAAGCAGTCGATGGTTATCGTTACCAACTCAAGGGTCGGATATATCAATGATTTGAATGATCTCAGTGGGAAAAAAGTGACGGTGGTCCGTTCGTATGCAAGTGAGGAGTTTTTACGTGAGCATTATCCGAAAATTATTCCGGTTTTGGCCGATACGTCGCTTGAAGCTCTTCAGAAGGTAGCGTCTGGGGAAGTGTATGCGTGCGTTGAGGGGTTAAGTGTTGTGAGCTATTTGATTGAGCGGCACAATCTTAAAAATATCAAAGTCGTAGGAGAGACACCGTTTCGGTATCAACTTGCATTTGCATTTCGGAACGATTGGGGGATGTTAGCCACAATCAGCGATAAGGTTCTAGCCTCTATTACGCCTCAAGAGTACGAAGAGATACATGGGCGTTGGCTTGTTATGGAACAACATGATACGCCGATCAATTATCGCTTGGTCTGGGGTATTGCCGGATTTATGGCACTATTATTTCTTTTAGTCGCGTATAAAAATCGCCGATTGGATGTATTGGTACGTCAGCGTACTTCCGAACTCGAAACCTTTAACCAACGGCTTCAAGAGGAGATTGAAAAGGCGGTTGAGAAAAATCGGAAGCAGGAAAAGCTGCTGATACAACAGGCTAAAATGGCGGAGATTGGTTCTATGCTCGAATCAATCGCCCATCAGTGGCGACAACCGCTTAATATTTTAGGGCTCTCTATGACGCGGCTC
>NZ_MIBU01000069.1:0-1912 GCF_001830725.1 Sulfuricurvum sp. RIFOXYD12_FULL_44_77 | reverse complement strand
TATCACTACGAGCTTGGGAGCTACCCTCCTTTTAGAGGGAGAATCGTTTAAAACAGCCATAGAACGTGCCGATCAAGCGCTCTATAGTGCAAAAGCAAACGGAAGAAATAGAATAGAGATAGTTAACGGTTCAGAGGATTCAATATCTGCCGATATAGATAAGACTTCATAAAAAGGAGTACACAACGATGGATTCAATCAACTCGAATATGGGAATGGGGCCTGAACTTTACGCGATGAAAAAAGCGATAGACGTTCAAAGCCAATCGATTCTCAAAGTGCTAGAAAGTACATCACCTGCTTCCGCACAATCAAACACTGCTTCCGGAGCCGACCTGACCGGTCTGGGACAAAATCTCGATATCAAAGCGTGACGTGCAGCCCTCGGCGGCTGGGTCACACTCCCCTATAAAGTTTCTAGCACCGTATTGAAACGTTGGACAAAAACCTGCTCAAATATCTGTTGGGCAATAACCCAGCGATTTACTTTTGAATTCAACATCACGATCAAACAATCGTTTCCGTCTTTTTTCGCACGGGCAATTAGACAAGGCCCCGCTTTAGAGGTGTACCCCGTTTTAACCCCTACCGCGTATTCATAGCGGCTTAAAAGTTTGTTATGCGTTTTAGCAACATATTTACGATTCGTATTAAGACCGTAATAGACAAATTGATTTTGCCGCGTAATATCGTTAAAAACAGGATTTTTAATCGCGTACTCCGCAAGTTTGAGAAGATCTTTGGGGGTAGAGTAGTGACTCCCGATATCATAGCCGCACGGGTTGGTAAAATGGGTATTTCGCATCCCTATTTTTTTGGCTTTTTCGTTCATCATCCATGCAAAATTTTTAACGTTTCCCCCCACGGCATACGCAATCGCCATCGCCGCATCGTTATCGGATTTAATCATCGCCGCTTTTATCAGATCTTCGAGGAGGATAATCTCCCCCTCTTTGTACCCCGCGACCGTAGGCTCGACTCGAATCATCTCAGAGGTGATGAGTACGGGACGATTTAACCCCCCTTGTTCGATCGCTAACATCACCGTCATAATCTTAGTGAGACTGGCAGGTGCGACTCGCTTTAGTGCCTCTTTGGAGTAGATCACTTCGCGTGTTGTCAGATCTTTCACAACCAGCGCTTCCACATTGAGTTTGGAGAGTTCTTCTGTATCGATATCGGCGTAGAGAGAAGAGAATAAGCAAAAAGTTAAGAGAAAGAGATATCGATACATTAAAGACCCAGCCGTTTTAATCATTGAAACATTTTAGCATAAGGTTGTACGATTTTAATAACCGCTCCCTATTATCGCACCGCTAATGAGTATATGGGTTAGGAGTGCTACCCACAGTACCCCTTTGAACTTTCGCGTTTTATGGTTAAAGAGTTTCTGAGCTGCCAAAGAGCCGACACTCCCGCCGAGGATCGTGAGGAGAAGGAGTCTGTTTTCGCTGATACGCCGTTTTTTATGAATCGAGAGGTATTTATCTATCCCGAATGTAACAAAGGAGAGGAGATTAAGAGTGATGAGTATTGCAATGAGGTAATTCATAAGAGTATTATACGTACATAATGACCGTTTTTTACCTCTCTCTAGGAGCTTATGCACATGAAAACACTCTACCTCATCCGTCACGCCAAATCAGACCGGAACGACCCTAGCTTGAGCGATTATGATCGCCCCTTAAACAAACGGGGGATGAATGACGCTCCGTTAATGGGATCGATTCTTTTAAAGAGCGGCATCCACCCCGACCTCATCCTCTCCAGCCCTGCTCTACGCGCCAAAACCACCGCGATAGCCATCGCCCAAGCCCTATCCTATCCGACAGACTCAATCCGCTACGATCACGCCCTCTACGCCTCCGATGTCGAAACCATCCTCACCCTCATCCGAGACGTACCTGTGAGT
>NZ_MIBU01000068.1:0-13748 GCF_001830725.1 Sulfuricurvum sp. RIFOXYD12_FULL_44_77 | reverse complement strand
CATTAACTTATATCTATGGTATCGGTTTACATACTTCACGCAAAATTTTGGATGCTACAGGGCTCGATTACAACAAGCGTGTATTCGAACTCAGCGAAGATGAAGCGGCAACGCTTGCTAAAGAGATCCGAAGCAGCGGTATCGCTGTAGAGGGTGACCTTCGTAAACAAGTTGCTATGGATATTAAAGCGTTGATGGATCTTGGTTCTTACCGTGGTCTTCGTCACCGTAAAGGTCTCCCATGCCGTGGTCAAAAAACCAAAACCAATGCTCGTACGCGCAAAGGTAAAAAGAAAACCGTCGGCTCAGCCACAAAGTAAGGGATTAGAGTATGGCAAAAAGAAAAGCAACCCGTAAAAAAATCGTAAAGAAGAATATTGCTCGAGGTATCGTACATATCTTGGCTTCATTCAACAATACCCTTGTAACGGTAACAGATGAAATGGGAAATATGATCGCATGGAGTTCGGCTGGTGCCCTTGGTTTCAAAGGTTCTAAAAAGTCAACTCCGTTTGCTGCTCAACAAGCAGTAGAATCTGCGATGGAAAAAGCAATGGTCCACGGAATTAAAGAAGTGGGAATTAAAGTTCAAGGTCCAGGTTCTGGCCGTGAAACAGCAGTTAAAAGTGTTGGTGCGATTGAAGGTCTACGTGTCTCTTTCATGAAAGACGTTACTCCACTACCACACAATGGATGTCGTGCGCCTAAGCGCCGACGAGTCTAAGGAGTTTAGCAATGGCAAGATATAGAGGACCCGTAGAAAAAATCGAAAGAAGATTCGGTGTAAGCCTTGGACTAAAAGGTGAGCGTCGTCTTGCAGGTAAAAGTGCCCTTGACAAACGTCCTTACGGACCAGGACAACACGGTCAACGCCGTACAAAAATTTCTGAATACGGTACACAGCTTCGTGAAAAACAAAAAGCGAAATTCATGTACGGTTTGAGCGAAAAACAAATGCGTTCATTGTTCGGTGAAGCAAAACGTCGTACAGGTAACACCGGTACGAACTTGGTAATGCTTCTTGAGCAACGTCTTGACAATGTTGTTTACCGTATGGGATTTGCAACGACTCGTCGTTTTGCACGCCAATTGGTAAACCATGGTCACGTATTGGTTGACGGGAAACGTGTTGATATTCCATCTTACCGCGTAAAACCGGGTCAAAAAGTAGAAATTCACGAGAAAAGTAAAAAGAACAACCAAATCGTTCGCGCGATTGAGTTGACCAACCAAACCGGTCTTGCGGCATGGGTTGACATCGATCAAGATAAAGCGTTCGGTATTTTCACACGTCTTCCAGAGCGTGAAGAGGTTGTTATTCCAGTTGAAGAACGTCTAATCGTCGAGCTTTACTCGAAATAATCATTAAAGAAAGGGCGTTCAGCATGAAAAAAATTAAGACATCACCGCTTCTTCCGAAAGAGTTTGTCGTCGAGCAAATCAGCGCGAACGAAGCGAACATTATTGCTTATCCGTTTGAAACCGGATTTGCAGTTTCACTCGCCCATCCGATCCGTCGCTTTTTGCTAAGCAGCTCGGTTGGATTCGCACCGATCGGTATTAAAATCGAGGGTGCTAAGCATGAGTTTGACTCAGTGCGCGGTATGCTCGAAGACATTTCGGATTTCATCATTAACCTCAAAGGGATCCGTTTCAAGTTGAAAAACGGTCTTAAAGAGAAAGAGATCACTTACAGTTTTGCAGGCCCTTGTGAAATCAATGGAAGTGATTTGGATAATGATGATGTCGAAGTGGTAACCCCAAATTCATTCTTAGCTACATTGAATGAAGATGCAACGTTAACGTTCAGCATTAAAATTCATCAAGGTATCGGATACGCTCCGAGCGAAGATGTACGGGATATTTTGGGTGATGGATACATTGCGTTAGATGCCTATTTTACTCCGGTTCGCCGAGCAACATACGCTATTGAAAACGTTCTTGTTGAAGACAACCCGAATTTTGAAAAAGTGGTTATCAATATCGTTACCGACGGACAAATTTCTCCGGTAGACGCTTTTAAAAATGCATTGGAAGTAATGTATGCTCAAATGGCTGTGTTTAACAGTGAAGTGAGCATCAAAGCTCCTGCTGCAACTGAGCGTGGCGACGAACATCCTGAACTTAAACGTTTGGGTGCACGTATTGAAGACCTTGGATTGAGTGCACGCAGTTTCAACTGTTTGGATCGCTCAAACATCAAATACATCGGCGAAATCGTTATGATGAGCCAAAATGATTTGAAAGAGGTTAAAAACCTCGGCAAAAAATCGTTTGAAGAGATTTTAGAAAAAATCACGGAATACGGTTACACTGTCGGGCAAGATTTGGCTGATGATCTCATCGGTGCAATCAAAAAGAAAATCGAAGCTGAATAAGCTTACTATAAAAGAGGAAGTATCATGAGACATCGTCACGGATACCGCAAGCTAGGTCGAACGAGCGCACATCGTGAAGCTTTGTTGACCAACCTTAGCATTGCGTTGATTGAACACGGTAAAATCGAAACTACGTTGATTAAAGCAAAAGAACTTCGTTCATTCGCTGAAAAATTGATTACAACTGCACGTGCCGGTGATGCTAACGCTCACCGCGCTGTGTTTGCTGTATTGCAAAACAAAGAGGCGACGAAATTACTTCTTAATGAAGTTGCCCCTAAATATACTGAGCGCAACGGCGGGTATACCCGTATCGTTAAAACTCGTATCCGCCGTGGTGATGCTACACCAATGGCATACATTGAACTCGTTTAACGAGTTCAATAACCCATCAACCCCTTAAATCGAGCTTCACTCGAAAACTACCCTATTTGCATTAGTACATGTTTAGTCCACTTCTTATACTATAACGCCATATTTGAGCTTTAAAAGGTACGATAACCATGATTCCATTTAGTGATGAAGAATTGATGCAACCGGTTCGGAATGTCATTGATAAAATACGTCCAAATCTTGCATTAGACGGCGGAGATATAGCATTTTTAGGTATAAAAAATGGTACAGTATATGTACAACTTCAAGGTGCGTGCATTGGATGCTCAAGCAGTGGAAATACTTTGAAATACGGCGTTGAACGTCAGTTGCGGATGGATATTCATCCGGAATTGGTCGTCATCAATGTACCACACGGTATGGAACATCAAATCGACGCACTATAATTTAGTCTGATTGTGCCGATATTAATAGAAGAAGAGGAGGGATTAATAATGAAAACAATCAATTTAACAAAAACCCTCAAACAAGCAAACGAACATTTTTTGGCGGGTCAATACACGGAAGCACTTCGAGATTACTCTTTAGCCCTTAAAGATTATCCGGAGTCTAAAGAAGCGTATAACGGTGCGATTCTATCCGATATGGCGATGAGCGGAGAGAGTGCCGGAGAAGCACTTTTTGACTACTATACGATATTACGAAGTGAAGATACCGATTCTGCGGACATTATTATCTCTGAAATTTTAGAGACGATGGACGGAACAATGGAACAACTTTCCGGGTTGTTTGATGAGACCGTGAAGCAGCGTTTGGCGTATGAAGACGGTATTATGTATACGGAATTTAAAGAGCTGGTAGAAAGTGATAATGACTTTAACCGTATTTTTGAAAATATAATGTTTTCAACCCGAGTCATTATTACCGAAAAAGAGGATTTTGTCGATTTTTTGGATAATTTGATCGATCATGGGTATAAGGAGATGGCACTGAGCTATCTTGAGAGCGCTCTTGGTGTCTATCCGAACGATCGACAGCTTCGCAATTTATTACGACGTTTAGCCAAGGGGAAAAGCATTGAAAATTGAGATTGAAGCTCAGCCTTATCGATACATAAGTGAAAATTCGAGTGATTGCGGCAGTGAATGCGCTTTTTTAATTACAAAACAAAATGAGAGATACAAAGAAGATGCGATTGCACGCGGTGCACACTCGATCATAACTCCGGATGAGTGTTGGAAGCTTTTCGGGCTGGATCGGATATGTGTTATCGGAATTACCGGAACAAACGGCAAAACGACAACGGCGAGTGCTATCTACTCATTGATGCTCGATTTGGGGCACAAAGCAGCGATGCAAGGGACACGCGGATTTTTTATGAATGACGCTCCCGTAGAGGGAAAAACATTAACCACACCGAGCGTACTTAATACCTATCGGCATATGGCACATGCGATTGCCGCAGGATGCGAATATTTTATTATGGAAGTGAGCTCTCACGCTATTGAGCAAGAGCGAATTGCCGGCATTACATTCGGTCTTAAAGTTTTGACCAACATCACCCAAGATCACCTTGATTATCATGAGAGTATTGAAGAGTACACCCGTATCAAAAACCTCTTTTTTCAAGACGAGACAAAGAAACTAATCAACAAAGATGAGGCGAAAGCGCAGTTCAATTTTAAAAATGCTTTTACCTACGGTGTTGAAAATCCCGCAACCTATAAAATTATTGCTTATTCTCTCAATAACGGTGTCAGTGGTGTCTTAAAATATTTTGAAGAGCATACCCCTTTTGCCTCTTCGTTGCACGGTTTTTTCAATCTTTACAATATTACCGCCGCAATGGCGGCAGTCCATTTGGTGACCGAAGAGAGCTTAGAGAAAATTGCCGATGCGGTTGAGAACTTCGGCGGTGTGAGCGGACGGATGGAAGTGGTGAGTGAAAATCCACTTGTTATTGTTGATTTTGCCCATACTCCCGATGGAATGGAACAAGTCCTCAATGCTCTTAAAGAGAAAGAAGTGCTCGTAGTATTCGGTGCAGGCGGTGATCGTGATCGAACCAAACGCCCTATGATGGGTAGAGTCGCCAGTTCTTATGCCAAAAAAGTTTATGTTACCAGTGATAATCCCCGTTTTGAAGATCCGGATACTATTATCGAAGATATTTTGGCGGGAATTGAAGACAAAAGCAACGTTTATGTTGATGTTAATCGCCGCAGTGCCATAGCACAAGCGCTCAAAGATCGCAGCGGAGATGAAGTTGTTTTGATTTTGGGCAAAGGGGATGAGACGTCTCAAATCATTTACGATCAGCATCTCCCTTTTGATGATCGTAGTGTTGCAAAAGAGTTATTGGCACAAATGTAAATTGCCCTAAAGCTCCCCTTAAAGAGTATGACTGCATGGTGGAGCTTAATAACCACGCGTTTATTTTGGCTATAATGCCGTAATTATTTTCCGGTGAATATATTCACCGAATCCATAAGGAGCAGCTGATGGGTCTTCCACAACCGGCGTTTTATATTTTCAAGTGTGAACAAAGCTCCCCTCCCGGGATGCCAAAACCGAGTTGTGTCAATCCGCAAACTCAGGATTTGTTTCAGCATTTGGCACAAACATTGATGCAAAAAGGTTTGATCGCTACGGTACAGCCGATTCGTACTTCATGTATGAATCGCTGTAATGTTGGACCTATTATGCTCGTTGAACCGGGACATGTCATGTATGCAGGGCTTACAAAAGAGAAAATTAACGAAATTATCGATCGTCATATTATCGGTGGCGAAGTGGTTCAAGAGTACGTAATCCCTGCAGAATTGTGGGATGCACCGATCACTCCGGCTGATATGATGAAGCAGATGGGCAGATAAGCAATGTTGATCGAAATGCTTTACAGTAAAATCCACCGTGCTACGGTAACGGATGCGAATCTTAACTATGTCGGCTCGATTACGGTTGATGAAGAGCTTTTGGAAGCGTCTAAAATGCGTGTAGGACAAAAAGTTGAAATCCTTAACATCAATAACGGTGAGCGGTTTTCAACCTATATTATTCTCGGCGAACGGGGACAGCGGGATATTTGCCTTAACGGGGCCGCGGCACGTAAAGTACATAAAGGCGATAAAATCATCATCGTTGCGTATGCAACCTACAATGATCAGGAACTTGAAAACTACAAACCGACCGTCGTTTTAGTCGATGATGAGAACGCTATCACCGACATAATTGAGAAGATATAAGCTCTCGCATGATACTATTTCGCTAAAAAATAGTGGGATAAATATGAAGCAGTTTGAAGCGTTTTTGGCATCACACCTTCCTAGTGTTCCAAGTTTTCATCCCCATTATGAGTTATCTTTACGTCAAATGCTCACGGGAGGGGGAAAACGATTCCGTCCTGCTCTCCTTTTAGGGGTTGTTCGAGCCTATAACCCCCTCTTAACCCAAAGTGCTTACCATGTGGCATTGGCGATTGAATTGCTTCATACCTACTCTTTGATTCATGATGATCTCCCTGCCATGGATAATGCCGATTTGCGACGAGGTATTCCGACACTGCATAAAACCTATGATGAAGTGAGCGCTATTTTAGCGGGAGATGCCCTTAATACGTATGCATTTGAAGTACTCTCCAATGCACCGCTCTCCGATCGCGTCATAGTTAAATTAGTTCACTCCCTCGCTCACAACGGCGGTGTAGCGGGGATGGTTTTGGGTCAGGCGATTGATTGCTATTTTGAGAATTACCGCCTCGAATTGGATCAAGTGAAGATGCTCCATATTCATAAAACGGGGAAACTGATCGCTGCATCTCTTCAAATGGGAGCATTCATTGTGGGACGCTCTGACATCGCGAACGAATTATATGATTTCGGAATTGATTTGGGGCTGTTGTTCCAAATCCAAGATGATATTTTGGATGTTACCCAAGATGATGAAAAAGCGGGGAAAACAACCAACAATGATGAAGCTAAAAATAGTTTTGTAACGCTGCTTGGCTTTGAGCGGGCGATGGAAGAAGCGAATACTTTAGCAGATAAAATAACACAAAGAATGGAAAGTTTTGATGAGAATTTGCAGCGTGAATTGTCACCAACACTTAACCACTACATTAACCGACACAAGGACTAAATCATGAGTAATGCAATGCGCCAAAAAATGGCAGATACAATCCGCTTTTTAGCGGCAGATATGGTTCAGCAAGCCAATTCAGGACATCCGGGCGCACCGATGGGATTAGCGGATATTGCCGTAGTTCTCTCTGAGCACATGAACCACAATCCGAAAAATCCGAAATGGCTGAATCGTGACCGTCTTGTTTTCTCAGGCGGCCATGGGACAGGGCTTATTTATTCCCTTTATTATCTGTGGGGATACGGATTGGAGATTAAGGATCTACAAAACTTCCGCCAGCTCGATTCCAAAACTCCGGGACACCCTGAGTTTGGTCACACGGCAGGGATTGAGATCACCACAGGACCTTTGGGGCAGGGGATAGCCAATGCCGTCGGTTTTGCGATGGCGTCTGCATATGTCGGAAACAAAGTTAACTCGGAAACGGCCGAATTGATCGACCATAATGTCTATTGTTTGTGCGGTGACGGTGACTTGGAAGAGGGGATCAGCTACGAAGCGTGTTCCATCGCAGGGCACATGGGATTGGATAATCTGGTATTGATTTACGATTCAAACCGTATTACGATCGAGGGATCGACTGAGCTCAGTCTCAGTGAAAATATGAGAGACCGTTTCGAGTCTCAAAACTGGGCAGTCTTGGAGATTGACGGACACAACTTTGATGAAATCGACAGTGCATTGACCCAAGCCAAAACGATCAGTCGTCCAGTACTTATTATCGCCAACACCGTTATCGCCAAAGGGGGCGGTAAAATGGAAGGGTCTCACCATGCACACGGTGCCCCTTTGGGACACGATGTCATAACAACGGCTAAATGTACAGCAGGTTTTGATCCTGAGAAGACATTTTGTGTTGAAGAAGATATTTTAGAGCGTTTCCGATGCGCTATAGAAAAAGGAGATCTAGCAGAACGCGAGTGGAATCACCGTCTTAAAGAGCTGCCGCTTTCGGAACAAAATGAAGCGTATGAGCAGTTAATGAACCCTGATTTCAGCCGTATCCAATGGCCTAGTTTCGAAAAAGCGGATGCGACCCGTAATACAAACGGAATTATTCTGAATGCGATTGCAAAAGCAATTCCGGGATTCTTAGGTGGATCGGCTGACCTCGGCCCCTCTAATAAAACGGAACTTGCCAATATGGGTGATTTCCCTAAGGGTAAAAACATCCATTTCGGTATCCGTGAGCACGCGATGGCCTCCATTACAAATGCGATGGCATTATACGGACCGATTATGCCGTTTAGTGCAACCTTCTTTGTTTTCAGCGATTATCTAAAACCATCCGCCCGTATTGCGGCGTTGAGCGGTATCCAACACTTCTTTATTTGGACGCATGACAGTATCGGTGTCGGTGAAGACGGCCCTACCCATCAGCCGATCGAGCATTTGAGTCAGTTTAGAGCATTACCGAATTTCTACGTCTACCGTCCGGCGGATGGTGTGGAAAATGTCAAATCTTGGCAAAAAGCCCTTTCGATGAAACACTCACCATCAGCCTTTGTCTGTTCACGCCAAAATCTTCCGTTGCTCCCTACCGCGGTTCACGGAGATGTTGAAAACGGCGGATACCTATTGGTAGAACGTAAAGATGCAACCGTGACCTTGATGGCATCGGGTTCTGAAGTCGGTTTGGCAATCGAATCTGCCGAACTCCTCTCATCACGCGGAATTGCCGCTAACGTTGTGAGTGTTCCGTGTTTTGACTTATTGTTGGAACAACCGCAAAGTTACATCGATACTATTATCAAAACAGGAACAAAACGTGTTGCGATTGAAGCGGCACGAGGTCTTGAATGGTACCGTTTTGCCGATACCGTCATTGCGATGGATGGGTTCGGTGCGAGTGCACCGGCCGATAAACTGTTTGAGAAATTCGGATTTACTGCGGAAGCCGTTGCGGCAAAAATCTAATGCAGGATTCTCCTGAATATTTAGAGAAGAAGCGTTTTTTTGATTCGCTGATTACCTTGTACGGCCGCAATGTCGCGGTCGAAGTATTGCGTGATGATGCGGTACAGATCCATAAGCTTCATCTCTCCAAAAGCAACCGCACCGATGAGACAATTGAAGAGATTATGGCGTTAGCCGAGATGCGCGGTGTGGAGATCAAATACCACACTAAAGAGTCACTTTCTCGTATCTCTAAAAACAGTGCACAAGATCAAGGGGTTGCTATCGATGTGGTATCCCGCAATTACCGAAGTGCCGCCAATATCGAAACCGATTTACCGAACTCTTTCCGCCTTTTAGCGTTGGATGGGATCAACAACCCCCAAAATCTTGGAATGATTGTCCGTTCCGCTGCGGCGAGTAAGATCGACGGGATTGTACTGCCCCGTCGCAACAGCACAAAGCTCTCTCCTTTGGTGATGAAAGCCTCAGCGGGGACATTGTTTAAAATACCGATCTATTATTGTGAAGATTTGTCTGAAATTTTAGGGCTGAGAGATACGGCAATCATTACCCTCTCCTCTCATGCCAAAGAAGATATTCATACACTGAAAATTCCGTCTCGCGCTATTTTTGTGTTAGGTAATGAATCTGAAGGGGTCAGCGATGCGGTGATGCGTGCCTCGACCCACAGTGTATCGATAGAAATGCATCGCGGAGTGGAGTCACTCAATGTTGCCGTAACAGCAGGGATCGTTAGTTTCCTGCCATAAGGGAATAAGGTCGGCGGATATCAGAAATAACTTCTCCGACACTCATGTGCCGGCTTTTTCGCAAAAACTCCCGTCCCTGAAAAAAGATAAGCACCGTAGGAATCGTAAAAACGGTAAAATGGGATGCGATTTCAGGGGTTTCAGCGATATCGATACTTTCAATAACAAAAGTTGGAAATTCTGTCCTAATCGCCTCAACCAATTTTGGTTTTAGGGCATGACAGACGTTACAGGTGGGTGCGCTAAAATAGAGCATGACCGCATCATTCGTATTTAGGGTTTGGTTGAGTAGTTCTAAGGTTTGCATAAAAGGATTATAATGAAATTCAGTCGTGCTTATGTTGAAATAACCAATGTTTGCGGACTCTCATGCAGTTTTTGCCCTCCGAAAACAAAACCGTCCACAACGATGGAACTCCCATTTTTTAAAAAAGTAGTCGAAGAGTTATTTCCGTATACAAATGAAATTGCGCTCCATGTGATGGGTGATCCAATGGTGTTGAGTAATGTGGGAGAGTATCTTGATATTGCGCATCACGTTGGATTAAAAGTAATGATAACCACCAGCGGATTTTATCTCGATTCCATCCGTCGTAAACCCCTTTTTCACCCTTCTCTTCGGCAGATCAATATCTCTCTCAACAGTTTCAATAAAAACAGTGTTTCAAGAACCTTTGAAAGCTATATGGAGCCTATTTTAGAGTTGTGTGATGAGAAACTTTCCACAAATAGCGATTTTTTTATCAATTTGAGACTTTGGAATTTGGATGATGAGAGAAGTGAGAACGCTTTTAATGAACGATTGTCTGAACTTTTGGAGAGCCATTTTGATTTGGCGGAGGGGATGATTGCCTCTTTGATTAGCGGAGAGCGCCAATCGATTCGATTGGCCTCCAAAATACTGCTCCATTTTGATCACTATTTTGAATGGCCGAATCTGGAGAATGCGTTTGTCGGTGATGGCTATTGCCAAGGATTGAGCAAGCAAATAGGGATTTTATCGGATGGTCGTGTAGTACCGTGTTGCTTGGACTCAGAAGGGATTATGGAACTGGGTAACCTTAGAGAGACAAATTTGGGTAAAATTCTGACATCAAAACGCTCTTCCGCGATAACTGACGGTTTTTCCAAGGGAATCTGCAGTGAAGAGTTGTGCCAAAAGTGCTCCTATAAAGGGCGATTTAACAAAGAGGAGTAGGCTCATGATTAAATGTTATGTCCGTAATGAAAATGCGATAGCGTTTATCGATACAATGTCAGAACTCGATGGAGAAGTAATCGATAAAGTTATTTGGATCGATATGCTGATGCCGACGTATGATGAGATCGTTTTTATTGAGAATACGTTCAATATAAAATTTCCGACCAAACAAGAGACGGAAGAGATTGAAATCAGTTCACGCTACTGGGAAGAGTCTGATCGGATTGAGATCAACAGCTATTTTTTAGTCACCAGACCTGAGAGTTCTCACAATGAAACCGTCTCTTTTATCCTTTACCGTGATTTATTGATCTCTATACGCTACACTTCACTTTATACGTTTGATGAATTTAACCGAAAATTTTTCGCTACTCCGAAACAGTTTGAGACAGGATATGATATCTTTTGCCAAATTTTAGATATTAGAATTGATGCGGATGCAGATATTATTGAAAAGTTATCAAAAGATATTACTCGAGTCCGAAAACATGTTTTGACTGATTATACCAATGAAGATGAAGAAATTTTGGAACGAATCTCTTCATTGGAAGATCTGAATATGCAGCTTCGCGAAAATTTGAACGACAAGCAGCGAATATTGAGTTCCTTTTTAAAATCCAGTAAATACAAACATGCATTAAAACATGATGTTACAATCATGCTAAAAGATATCAAATCGCTGATTGATTATACCGATTTTAATTTTGAGAGGCTTGATTACCTTCAAAATATTTTCGTCGGTGTATTGAGCATTGAGCAAAATAAAGTTATCAAGATGTTTACGATTGTGAATGTTGTATTTCTACCGCCAACCTTGATAGCAAGCATATACGGAATGAACTTTGATCTTCTTCCTGAGCTTCACTGGAAATATGGGTATTTAATGTCTATCGGTATGATGATTATCTCATCTATTTTACCGGTATATATATTTAAACGAAAAGGGTGGATTTGATCCTATCATTGATTATGGTATGATTCTTTCTATTACTCTCTTATAATAAGGATAAAGACTTGGACAGGCGGATACGCTATTTTATTGAAGACTATTGGGATATTTTTATCGGTATTATCTCTATTGCTCTTGCTTTTATTTTTCATGCACAGCATGATTCTCTTATGGCGACACTGTTCGCCGCGGTCGGTATTGCCGCCCTTTCCCTGACCGTTGCCGAAGTGGCTGATATCCTCTCTGAACGCCTTCAAGAACCGTATGGCAGTTTTGTTCTCACTTTTAGTGCCGTAGCGGTTGAAATCATCCTTCTGTATGTTATTTTGTTGGAGGTCAAACACTCTCCCGAAGTATTAGAGACGGTTAAGGGGGGGATTATTTCCGCTGTAATCGTCGATTTAAATGTACTTTTAGGGCTTGCGGTATTTTTAGGGGGATTGGCCTATACGCAGCAGCAGCACAACAAAGAGACCTCCAGCGCCTACAGCACCGTCTTGTTTGTCGCATCGAGCGCTTTGTTGGTGCCGGGGCTGTTGAGCCATACCGAACATGGAAGTGAATCCTTAACCCAAGTCAGCCATTTGATCGCAGGGGTATTGCTATTTTTCTATATCATCATTTTTATTTTTCAAACCCGTACCCATACCCATTTTTTTAAGGCAACGGCACGTAGCCGCTTTTTCCGTTTGAAACGAAAGCTTCAAGAGGAGGAAGACGCGGAGATCGATGAAAATGAGACGAGTGACTATATTTTTGAGCACCTCAGTACAGCTTTTAATTTCGGGGTAATTTTCTTTTTTATCGCAATTATTGCTTTCGGGGCGGAAATCTTTGCGGGCGAAGGGGTTCATATCGCTAAAGAGTATGGTATTTCTGCCGGATTGGCCGGATTGGTTATTGCGATCATCAGTGTCTCTCCCGAAATCTTTACGGCAGTTCGTGCCGCGCGTAATGATCAGATTCAGCGCGTTGTTAACATTGCTATGGGGGCTTCTACGGTATCGATCATCCTGACGGTACCGATTTTGATGATGTTGGCCTACTTCTCAGGGATCAATTTGACTCTCGATTTTAATCCGCTTCAAATCGGTGCATTGTTGCTGACGATTCTTTTGGTGTGGAAAACGACCGATGAGGGGGAAACCAACTATTTTGAGGGGGCATCGCATATGATGTTCTTCCTCAGCTATGCCATTATCGCTGCGTATTACTGATGATCATCCTTTTTTCACCGAGCGAAGGGAAGCGGGAGGGGGGAATACTCCCCCCTCTCACACAACAAAGCCTCCTTTTCCCTGAACTCTATCCGAAACGTCTCGCAGTCATTGAACAGTATCAGACCTTGACACAACAAGGCTCTGATGAGGAGTTGTATGAACTCTTCGGGATCAAAGAGACTAAAGAGTACGGACGGTACAAACACCCTTTTGCAACAGTACCCACTATGAAAGCGATTGAGCGCTACGATGGGGTAGCGTATGATTATCTTACTTATACGCAACTCACACTGCAAGCACAAGCTTATATTGATACCCATACGATTATTTTCTCCAATCTTTTTGGACCGATCCGTGCGGGCGATGCTATTCCCGATTACAAACTTAAGCAAGGTGCTTCCATCGGATCGTTTCTACCCGACAAGCATTATAAAGAGGGTTTTAGTGACGCATTAAATGAGATGATCGGAGATCATGAGATTTTAGATTTGCGTGCTGGGTATTACGACAAATTTTATATCCCAAGAAAACAGTGTGTCACCTTGAAATTTCTCAAGGGGGGGAAAGTGGTAAGTCACTGGGCAAAAGCGTATCGCGGAACCCTTTTGCGTGAAGCTGCTCTCCATCAAGTCCGATCCATACAAGAACTATTGGCCTTGAATATAGAGGGGTTATTTTTAAGCGAAATTGTTGAGACGAAAAAGAAAAAAGAGGTTATTTATACAATCGTATGAGTTTCTCTAAAATAGGCTTGACATTTTAGGAAAGAGTGTATATAATTTCGGCTCCATTTCACCAATGCCGGCATAGCTCAGTTGGCTAGAGCAATTGATTTGTAATCAATAGGCCCGGGGTTCA
>NZ_MIBU01000067.1:0-3462 GCF_001830725.1 Sulfuricurvum sp. RIFOXYD12_FULL_44_77 | reverse complement strand
CTGATCCACCCCACCTCGAATTTTCACGAATGTGGTAACGTCTTTGGTCGTCGAGATCCCCAAAACCGACCCTTCCAAATCGTGAATATAAGTTTTAAACGGCAAGGGCAAAGACATATCACTAAACGTAGCGCTGCTTCCGCGAAGAAGAAGCTTCACAATGTCCATCCCAAACGGATTCCCCGCCGGTTTCGCCGCATTAGAGGAAGAACCACTTTTTTTACTCAACGTTGAGTAGTTCAATACCTTTTTCGCATCGATATGAAGATTCGTATAGAACCCGTCAATGGCGAGTTGATTAACTTTGAGCCGATTGTCAGGGTAGGCGTAGACAAACGGTGTTACCCCGATTTTCGTCCATCCGAGCAATACCGAATTATCACGGCTATCATTGACCACCCAATCCTCCAACGCCACTTTTCCTCGGAGTTCGGTTTTACTTGGTCTATACTCATAATCGGTCGAAAGGGATAGATTTCCGCGACGAAGCGACGCATAGCTACTCGGCTCGATATAAGGATCTACCAACGATATATCCAACCCTCTAAGCTCGATATTTCCTCTACTGCTGAGCGGTGCACGGATAAGCTCACTGTTGAGAACGATACTGCCGCTTTGATTGAAACGCGAAGAGAGGGTAATATCGTTTTTAACCGATGGATCGCTCTGGAATCCTTTTAGACTCAGATTCAATTGATCGAGAGTCATCGTTACTTTTTTAGAGGGTACCTCATCGATAAATCCGATGGCACTGTTGCTTAACGCGATCTCATCAATGCCGTAGCTCCATGGCGTTGCCGTCTCGTTGGTCTCCTCTTTCGGAAATGCTTTTTGAATCTCCTCTACATACTGCATCCAATCGATTTTACCCTCGCTGGAACGCTGTGCAGAGAGATTCATCCCATCGAGTTTAAGGGTTCCTGCTTTAAAAACTTTCTTCATCGGCGCTACCGTTCCATCGCTCAAACGAAGTGAGGCGAGACTCAGGAGATTTCGATCTTCCCCTTTAGGAATAATACGGAGTTTATCGATCTCAAAATGGAGTTTTGAGAGTTGCGTCGCATTGACATCATTGCTGTCGAATCGATACTCAAACCCGAACCCCGCAGAGCCGTCCGCCACTTCAATCGGCATTTTGTCTTTAAAATAACGCCAAGGGGTATAAAGTTTTCCCGAATCAAAGGAAACACTCCCACCGACAACAAGAGGGGAAAGGGCATCGATTTTTCCGCTAAGATCGATAAAACCGCCATTGTTAATTGTTGCATAAAGACGCATTTTCCCCTCGCTGCTCGAGAGATCACGCAAATCTATGTTATCGAGATTAAATCCGACAGGACCCAAATCCAGCCTATAGGATTTGCCATCGGCATAGTCGCTGTAGTGCATCGTTCCATTTTTTAGTGCAAAATGGCTAATAATAAGTTTTAAAGGCTCGGAGGGTTTCTCTTCTTTGGTGTCTCCTCCAAGTTCAGTGAGCCATTTAAAGTTAAAATCCCCCTTCTCATCCCGTTTCAAAGTGAGTTTCGGCTCGCTCAGCGTTACATCGCGAATTACCAATCCCCCCCTCCACGCATAGGCAGTCGGATCAACATTGATCGAAAGTTTTTGGAGAAAAAACAACTCACTGTTCTGCGGTGTCTTGAAAGAGACTTTTTTTAGGGTTAGGTGAAAAGTAAACGGGTTAAATGCGGCCTTTTCTACCGAAAACTGCCCCCCCTTCGTAGCCTCACTCACCTGTGCTGGAACTATATTCTTTAAAAAATATGGGACTCCGAAAAAGCCGGCGATGGCGTACGTCGTTACGACTGCCGCTAATGATTTGATAACGAGCCCTCTGTTCATAATTACACCCCCATCAAAAACTCTTTTCATTTTATCATACTTAAATCTATATTTCGACATAATCAGATACTTTATCTGCACACTAGGGATAGCCGAAATGAAGCGCAAACAAATTTACAATCCTACCTCCACTGAACATGTAAACGACCGCCAGATTTTCGGCGGAAATCCTACCGGTATTTTCGAACTTAATAACATTAAGTACCAATGGGCCTATAACCTCTGGGAGATGATGCTCAACAACACATGGTTCCCCAAAGAGGTCGATATGACCCGCGATGCGGTCGACTACAAATACCTCACCGAGATGGAAAAGACAGCGTATGACAAAGCCCTCTCCCAGCTTATTTTTATGGACTCGCTCCAAACCAATAACCTAATGGATAACGTCAACCCTTACGTTACCGCTCCCGAAGTCAACCTCATTTTGGTACGTCAAAGTTTCGAAGAGGCGCTCCACTCTCAAAGCTACGCCGTTATGGTTGACTCGATCAGTCAAAACTCCGAAGAGATTTACGATCTTTGGCGTCGTGACATGATGCTTAAAACCAAAAACGACTCGATTGCCGCTCGTTATAACGATCTCGCCAACGACCCTAGCGAAAGTGCCTTTGTCAAAGCGTGTTTTGCCAACCAAATTTTGGAGGGGATCTACTTTTACAGCGGATTTACCTACATCTACACCCTCGCCCGCTCGGGAAAAATGTTAGGGAGCGCTCAGATGATCCGCTTTATTCAGCGTGATGAAGTGACCCACCTCGTGTTGTTCCAAAACATCATCAACACCCTCCGCCGCGAAAGAGCGGATCTCTTTACCGAAGAGCTGCTCGAAGAGGTGTACGATATGTTCCGCAAAGCGGTCGAACTCGAAGTGGCATGGGGTCAATACATCACCCAAGGGCAGATTTTGGGACTTACGAATGACATCGTGGAACAATACATCCAACATCTAGCCGACAACCGTCTCACAGCTGTAGGAATGAAACCTCTTTACAATGTCGCTAACCCGATCAAATGGGTCGATGATTTCTCTAAATTCAATGACCAAAAAACCAACTTCTTCGAGGGTACCGTCACCAACTATTCCAAAGGAAGCCTCAGTTTTGACGACTTCTAAAACCCGTCCCATCGTCTCGTTGTGCATTGTGACCGATTCCGATTTTTCTAAAAATCTTGATCGTCTCCTTGCCCTGATCGACACAGCCCCCGAAGATGCCATTATCGTCTCTCCTGAAGTGTGTTTGAGCGGTTTTGCGTATGAGCGCTTTGAAGAAGCGGCGGCATTTACCGCTACGGCGCTTGAATCACTCGCCCGTCGCGTCGGCAATCGTCTCTTGATCTTCACAGCCATCACCAAAGAGGATAATCTCTTTTATAACATCGCCTACGCACTGCACGAGAATAAAATCCTCTACCGCCAACCCAAAGCGAAACTTTTTACCCTCGGAAACGAACATGAGTATTTTCATGCGGGGGAAGAGAAACAGATCGCCCCTTTTCTCTTTGAGGGGATCAAAATCGGAATTTTAATCTGCTTTGAACTGCGATTTAAAGCGCTTTGGCAACAGTTGGAGGGGTGTGATATCATTGCCGTTCCGGCACAGTGGGGGAAACTGC
>NZ_MIBU01000066.1:0-9124 GCF_001830725.1 Sulfuricurvum sp. RIFOXYD12_FULL_44_77 | reverse complement strand
CTTTGGTTGTTGATAAAATAGCGGGTTTTCTCTTTTTTAACGTGACGAAAAATATTGAGAGGCTCATTTTGAAGGCCGTAACGCTCTTCATCGATATTCCACGAAACAGACGATTCACACACCTGTGCATCGACATTTTCAAGCCCCACCGAGGCCAAAATCGAACGCATCAAAATCGATTTACCGCTTCCGCTGGGGCCGGTAAAGACGACTAACCCCGGATGAAACTCCAAGTCTGCCTCTTTAAAGGTCAAAAACTCTTTTAAATAGAAACGTTCTATCACCGATTAATTCCCCCACCCTAATTTCTCTTTGAGTACTTCAAAATAGTTAAACTCTTTTCGATGGATCAGATGTGCGGCACCGCTTGCGAGTTTTATATGAACGGTGTCACAATCACTAATCTCAACTAAATCCTGACCATCCACAATGACCAAAGCACTCGCATCGGGAGTCTTCATCTCAATCTCAAAATGACCCGGCAAAACGACGGGACGCTGTGTCAGCGAATGGGGGCAAATCGGGGTAAGGGCAAACACCTGCGTCAGAGGAAACAGCACCGGCCCTCCTGCGGATAAGTTATAGGCGGTCGATCCCGTCGGAGTCGATACGACGACACCGTCACCATAATAGGTGTTAAAGCTCCGTCCGTCGACATAGGTCTCAAGACTAATCATCTTTGCAATCGAGGGGCGTGTCAATACGATATCGTTAAACGCAAAAATCTGACTCTCACCGTTTGGGGTCACTATGGTCGCTTGCAATACGGCGCGCTGATCGATACGGTATTCCCCCTCAATCATTTTGTCTACAAACGATTCGAGTTCCGCGAAGTCAAGATCCGCTAAAAAGCCAAGTTTACCCGCATGGATTCCTAACACTGGTAGCTGATAGCGATACGACCGTCGAACGGCAGAAATGAGGGTTCCATCACCACCGATAGTAACGAGAAAATCGCAATTTTGACACATCATATCAAACGGCTGACCCATCACATCGATCATTCCACCGCTGATATTATCGATAATAACCTCAATACCCCGTGATTCAAATATCCGCTTTGCTTCAAAAAACATCTCTTTAAGCTCAGGAGTTGAGGGGCGCAGAAGCATTCCGACGCGTTTAATATTAGTTAATTTCAATATTTCGCCCCTTTTTTTTGTTTTCTATTATAGCTAACTTCCACACAAGGTCAAAATTTTAGTGCAAATTGTAATATTCTAATGCGATACCTTCACGCAGCCCGTCATCAATAATAATTGCTTCCTCACACCCCATCGCCTCATAAATCGCTGTGACCATTAAAATCCCCGCGATAATTAGATTCTCTCTCCCTACCCCGACATAGCGCGTCCGTTCTGATTCACCCATATTCAGCAGTTCATCATACACACGGTAGCAATCGGCCAGATACAATCGATACCCGTTAATTTTTTCGGCCTCATACGTTGTGTAATCCATACCGCATAAATAAGCGGCAATTGTTGTTGGGGTTCCCGCCGTCAATACCAGTGTTGCGGATTGGTTAGGGACACTTTTTTGGACGACGTTTTTAAACCTCTGAATCTTCTCAACCAACGTGTTCTCTCCCGCTTCACTAAGGGTGAGTATTCCGAAATTAAGACTCACGGTTTCAACACTATTATGAGTATAGTGTGTCAGTTCCGTAGAGCCGCCGCCGATATCCGCCAGCACAAACGATGAGGGTTCTAATCCCAATAAGGATAGTCGATACAAAACCGCATTGAGGGTTAGTATCGCCTCTTTTTCGCCGTCAATAATTTCAAAGTGTATGCCGGTTGATGCAGCAAGTGTTTCTAATACTTCTACGGAGTTATCGGCTAATCTCATGGCAGCGGTCGTATAGGCTTGAATCGGTTGGGTAAAATCGAGGTTCTCCTTGGCTTCACCGATTGCATCGATTATCCGAGCCAGTGCTTTGTTTCCGATTAAACGGGTTTCTTGAAGCCCTTCGGCCGTCCGTACGATTTTCTCAAAACTTTTTCCCCATTTTTCACCGTCAAATTCGATAAAACGGATCGTATTGGAACCTAAATCAATCGCGACCATTACCCGCCCTGCGTAATATCATAGAGCCGCATTGACGGTGCCCATAACTCTAACGAGCCTTGCTTGAGTGTTTCAAGATCGAGGCTAGATTCGTACAATAGTATAAAATAGTCGTATACACTGCGAACACCCTCATCTAATCCAAATAGTTCAACATACTGCCGAAGTCCGAATTCGATCCTCTCTTGAGGAGCTTTAAATTGTATTTTTTGCTCCAGTTGCACACAATACGCTTGTCCTATCACAGCGGCTATTGCCCTATATTTATCACGTATCTCCCGATAGGGTTCAAAAACATCGAATATCTCTTCAATACTGCCTGTTGATGCAAACCGTTGTGCTGTATCCACAATACTATTCCATTGACGTTCCAATACTTGTGCTTCAGGTGTCTCATACAGAAGCGGATAGATGCTGAGATAGGAAAATGCATTGGAGAGATCATTCGAAGCTATGGCCTTATAAAAAAGATGTTTTATCCGTATCGTTTCGATCATCTCCTGAGCTTCATGCGCATAATCGGGAAAGGATATTAAAATCTTACACGCTTTTCGTGCCGTTGCATAATCACTTTTTGCGTACGCTTTTTGGGATTGAATATAGAGTATGTCTCCATATTCCATAGTTGACGCGTACTCGGAAAACTCTTTTAAAAACGGATATTTTTTAACCAGTCCGAAAAACTTAACGTAATCGTGCTGTGCAATTGTTTTTTTCATATAGTCATACATTTGGCGTTGTTCAAACAGCTGTTGAATCATCACCGTTTTATCCGATATTCCGCGATACGGTGCCAATAGTGCTTTGGCTTGCTCTTCTTTATTGGGCAATAAAATAAGCTCTTGCGCTTTAGCAAAAACCTTTTTCCACGCAAGCTCCATTTTAAAATAAAGTTCCGATTCTTGAATAGCGGGATATTGTTTTGCCAACGAATAGGCTAAAGGGAACCTCCCCACTTTTATATACCCTTGAAACTGCTCGTATTTTTCATACGAACTGAGTAGTTGATTGATAACCGTATTTTTTTTAGGTATACCCGTGAAAGGGGCAAAAAGTTCTTTCGCCGATGAGCGTTCATTTTTTTCAAGAAGCTCGCGCCCTTGGACAACGCTCTGTGCCCACAGTTTCTCTGCTGCCTCATAAGTTTTAGAATAAACCAACATCGGGTTATTCTCAATCGCTGTATAAAATGGTTTAAATCGGCGTTCGCGAATCATCTCCATACACTCCGGTTCATCACTCAAAAGCGAGTAAATACGGACATTTCCCCCTACGGTTCCGATCACTAAACACAGTGGATCATCGAGCAGCGCAAGGGAGGTTATCTCTTCACTCTCTTTGATATAACGTGGGGTAACTTGTTCCATAGTATGTAGATTGTACAACCCTACGTACCCCAGTTTGGTTCCGACGAAAAGAAACTGCTTACTCGGACTGATACACATAGAGGTAACTTCATCGGTCATTTTTGAAAGACGTTTCAGCACTTTAGCACTGCTCATATCCCATACAATCAGCCCTCCTGCACGTTCAACGGAGAGAAGTTTCGCTTCCGGCAAAAATAGAATCTCTTTGATCATATCCGAATGTCCGCGCAGCTTTATCGGATCTTTCATAGTTGCGGTATTGAGTAGATTAATCGATTTGTCGTAACTTCCGGTTGCAATCCACTGCCCCTCATCATCAAAAGCAACGGAGCTGATAAAATCAGCATGCGGGGGGAGTGAAAAAGCTAGATGGGAGGTTTTAAGAACCCAAGCAAAAGACTTCCCGTCTTGACCGCATGTGATGAAATATCGCCCCTTCGGGTCCATAGCGACGCTCTCAACTTCACCTTCGTGACGACCCGCTTTGTAAATCAATTTTCTCTTTGATAAACTAAAAATGGCGGCTTGATTCGTATCGGCAACAGCGGAAACTAAATAGTTGCCATCCGGTGTCAAATCGACATAGCTGCTAAGATTTCGTTCATGTTGAATATTTGTTTTAAATCCGTCTACCACCGCAAACGTATCTCTATCAATAATACGAAGGGTATTTTGTGAATCCACTACCCCTAACTTTCTATCGGTAAGGCTCTTTACAAAAAGTATCGGCAGTTTAAAGTTTAGTGATTTGATTATTTCCATATACTATTTTATCAGTACTACCGTGAGTTTCATCTTATACCCGCGCCGTGATATCATCAATCCGGTTCATTGGACTCCACGTTTCTAGAGAACCTTTTTTAAGCGCTTGAAGGTCAATCTTGGACTGAGTCACACGCTTTAGAAAATCTACAATACTTAAAATGGCTTCATCAATTCCAAAAAGAGTCACATATTGTCGGACACCTCGTTCGATGGTATCTAAGGGGGCATCACGACGTATTTTTTCTTCGAGCTGTACACAATACGCTTGTGACACAACCCCTGCCATCGCTCTATACTTATCACGTATTCCGAAATAGGGTTCGAAAACAGCTCTGGTTTCAGCGGCATTACCTGATGCCGCATACTTCTGTGCTTTATCCACAGCACTGTTCCATTGACGCTCTAAAAGCTGTGCTTCACGTGTTTCATACAAAAGAGGATAGGAACTAAGATAGGAGAAAGCATTGGAGAGGTTATTGGTGGCAATCGCTTCAAAAAAGAGATGTTTAATTCGTATGGTATTGCCTACTTCTTGAGCTTCTTGGGCATAATCTGGAAAAGAGACCAAAATTTCACACCCTTTTCTCGCCGTAGCGAAATCCCCTTCTGTATAAGCTTTTTGGGTTTGGATATAGAGCTTATCGGCGTATTCCATCACTTCGGTATATTCTTCAAACTCTTTCAAAAACGGATACATTTTTACAAGTCCGAAAAATTTCACATAATCGCGTTGCGCTATCGTTTTTTTAAAGTATACATACATTTTACGTTGTTCAAAAAGTTGCTGAATCAGTACGGTTTTTTCCGATATCCCCCGATATTGTGCTAACAATTCCCTAGCTTGTTCCTCTCCATTGGGAGTTAAAATAAGCTCTTGGGCTTTAAAAAAATTCTTTTTCCATTTTGCTTCCATCTTAGTGTAGATCTCTGAGTCTTGAAAGGAGGGATATTGTTTGGCCAATGAATACGCTAATGCAAGGTGACCCTCTTGAGCAGATAATCGGTATTGTTCATATTTCTCATACGAGCTGAGCATCTGAGCGATAAAGGGCTGTTTTTTTCCAATGACAGCAAATGGGGCAAAAATCTCTTTTGCTTTTTGTCGCTCATTTTTTTCCAAAAAGGAGCGCCCTTTGTTGAGTGCATCCAGCCAAATTTTTTCCGCCGCCTCATAGAGCTTGGAATAAGAGAGCATCGGGTTATCTTCCAACGCATCATAAAATGATTTATAATCTCCATCGCGCAGCATAGCCAAGTATCTTTTCTCATCCCCCAAAAGAGAATAAATATGGATATTCCCCTTGAGTGTACTGATAGCCAAACGGAGTGGATTACTCAATAATGCCAAAGAGCTTATCGTCTCATGAACTTTAATATAGTGTTGCGTAACAAGTTCCATCGTCTGCATATCGTATAACCCGACATAACCGAGTTTGGTTCCGACAAAAACAAAACGCTTCGTCGTGCTGATACACATAGAGGTAATATCGTCGTTCATTTTTGAAAGCCGTTTGAAGACTTTCCCTTTCCCTATATCCCATACGATCAAACCGCCGCCCCGATCAGCCGATACAAGTTTTGCCTCCGGTAAAAAGAGCATTTTGACTATAACGCCGGTGTGCCCATAGAGTTTAATAGGCTCCCCCATAGTAGCTATATTAAATAATATAATTATTTTATCGTAACTGCCGGTGGCGATCCATTGTCCATTTTCGCTAAATGCAACCGTACTGACATAGTCAGCATGAGGGGGCAATGCAAACGCAAGACGTGAGGTTTTAAGAACCCATGCAAATGCTTTGCCGTCTTGTCCGCATGTAACGAAATATCGACCGTTCGGATCAACTCCGACACTCTCGACATCGCCGTGGTGATGACCCACTTTATAGAGAAGTTCTCTTTTGGATAAACTAAAAATTCCGGCTTGATTGCTCCCGACGATGGTAGAAACGGTGTATTCGCCATCCACCGTCATATCGACATTGCTGCCAAGGTGACGTTCATGCTCAAGGTTGGTTTTAAAGCCGTCTACAATATCGTAGGATGATTCATCCACTATTCGGAGAGTATTTTGAGCATCAATAATTCCCAAGTTACCGTTGGATAGTGTTTTTAGAAGAAGTACGGGGTGTTTAAAATTTAATAATTTTAAAGCTTCCATACTCAATTACCTCAATGTTCTTCGCTGCTGAGATAACGGTGTTCTTTAAGTAAATCACGAATTTGTGATTGATGATCTTGCCCTTTTGTCTCCAAATGGATCATCACGTTTGCATCCCCATAGGCAAGTGTCGTAGAGGTACGATCATAGGCGATATGGACGATATTCGCATTAAGATCCTGAAGCATACGGGTCAACTGCATCAGTGCGCCCGGTTTATCTATCAATGTAACGGTAAGTTTCATCTTACGGCCTGATTTGATAAGCCCTTTTTCGATAATGATGGAGAGCAATGTCACATCCATATTCCCGCCACTGAGGACAACACCCACTTTTTTATCGCGCAAATGATCTAGTTTGTGATGCAATAATGCGGCAACACCTGCCGCCCCTGCCCCCTCGACAACGAGTTTTTGACGTTCCAGCAAAAACAAAATGGCGTTGGCAATCTCTTCATCATCGACGCTGACGAACTCATCAACCGATTCAAGAATATGAGAGAGGGTAATCGGTGACGCATCCCGCACCGCGATCCCATCGGCAATAGTGCGCACCGCCAAACTGTCAATCACCCGTTTGGCTTCATACGACTCCCGCATAGCAGGTGCACCCGCCGCACCGACACCGATGACACGGATATGAGGAGAGAGCGCTTTGATCGCCGATGCCATCCCCGAAATAAGTCCGCCGCCGCCGACGGGGATCACGATGGCGTCAAGATCCCCCATACATTCGAGCATCTCAAGCGCTATCGTCCCCTGCCCCGCCATCACCGCTTCATCGGCAAACGGATGGACAAAAACCATGGCATGCTCTTCACCGTAACGGGCTGCATACGCATACGCTTCATCGTAATTGCTCCCCGCCAAAATAACTTCGGCACCGTAATAGCTGACGCCGTTAATTTTGGTCAACGGTGTCGATTCGGGCATAACGATGAGCGCTCTGGCGCCGAACATTTGAGCCGCCATCGCAACCCCTTGCGCATGGTTACCCGCACTGGCCGCAATCACACCGCGATCTCGCTCACTCTGAGTTAGAGAGGCAATCTTATTGTAAGCACCTCGTATTTTAAACGCACCGGTAACTTGAAGATTCTCTTTTTTGAGATAGACCTGACATCCCGATTCCTCACTGAGCCTAGGAGCATGCGAAAACGGTGTTTTAACAATGACATTTTTGATACGTTCATGTGCTTCGTATATCGTTTTTAAATCGATCAAACTTTCCCTTTAACTGCGGCTGATTCGATGTTCGACCATCGTACAATGGTTCTGAACTACTTGCATCCCCGCATTGCGGGCACGCTCAGCCGCTTCATTATTGACTATCCCTTTTTGTGCCCAAAACACTTTAACATCCCCACGCTCGATACACGCATCGGCTATGGCATTTAGAGCATCGGGTTTACGGAATATATTAACCATATCGACCGAACATGGTATTTCCGCAAGGCTGCGGTACACTTTTTCACCCAAAATCGTCTCTTCTTTCGGATAGACAGGGATAATCGTGTATCCGACACTTTGAAGATATTCCGCTACACGGTAGCTGTCTTTGGTCGCATCGGGGGAAAGTCCCAAAACCGCAATCGTTTTTACCTCATCCAAAATTGTTTTAATTTCATCATTCGTAGCATTGACAGTGGGAAATTCACACTCCATTAAAGCTCCAGTCACATATAAAGTTTCTTATTATAGCAAATAATTCAGAGACCTTTTTTTACTTCTCCGATGTAGCGCTGCCGTGGGCGCGCAATTTTCATTTCGTGATCGTTATTCAATTCGATCCATTGGGTAACCCACCCAACAGAGCGTCCAATGACAAAGATAATCGTAAACATCGATTTCGGTATTTTTAGTGCCGTCAAAATTAGACCGGAATAAAAATCGATATTAGGATAAAGCTTGCGCTGAATAAAATATTCATCTTCTAATGCAATTTGTTCGATCTTCTCCGCTATCTTCAATAAATCGTTATTAACACCAAGTTCATCTTTCAGCTGATCGAGAAGATTTTTAAGGATTTTCGCTCTTGGATCAAAGTTTTTATAGACCCGATGACCGAATCCCATCAGTTTGAACTCATCGCTCGGGTCTTTCGCACGTGCAATAAACTCATCCACGTTATCCACACTCCCGATGTATTCGAGCTGGGCAATCACCGACTCATTCGCTCCGCCATGCGCCCTCCCCCAGAGGGCATTGATTCCGGCGGATAACGATGCATACGGATGTGCCCCCGTCGATGCGACAGCACGTACGGTAGAGGTAGAGGCATTTTGTTCATGATCGGCATGGAGGGTAAATATCGTATCGAGCGCTTTGACCTCAACGTCACGAATTTCGAGATTCTCTCCCGGATAGGCACGCATCATATAGAGAAAATTTTCGGTAAAGGGGCGTTCAATATCGGGATAAATATAAGGGATTCCAAACATACGTCGATGGGTAAACGCTGCCAAAGTAGGAATCTTGGCAATAATCCGTCGAGCCATCACTTGCGCCTCTTCCTTTGTCGTCACATTCAGATGTTCAAAATAAAAGGTCGAAAGCGCCGAAACCGCCGATGACATCATCGCCATCGGATGAGCTTTATCGGGGAATGCGTCAAAAAGACGTTTTAACCCTTCATGGACAAAGGAGCGTTTTCGCAGCTCAATATCGAATTCGGCCCGCTCTTTTTCATTCGGAAGCTTCCCTACCAACAGGAGATAAGCGACATCCAAATAGCTCTTCTTTGTCGCTAAATCACTAATGTT
>NZ_MIBU01000065.1:0-13690 GCF_001830725.1 Sulfuricurvum sp. RIFOXYD12_FULL_44_77 | reverse complement strand
GGAGTAGTTGATCTGTTTTTTTTCACCGACGATAATACCCTCACGAGTAGAGCGGATCGTCTCAGCGAGGGTGAGGAAAAAGTTTTTTCCTCCGATTGAGTCTGCGCTCTCTCGTAACTGTTCTGCTAATGTTTGTTCGGTACTATCCATAAATTATCCTTTATATTTTGCTCATCATATCCAAATAACGCTCCAAATGGGCGATTTTAATCCCAAATATGCTATTTTTCTACTATGAAACAACAAGAAACAGCCCCATTTTGGGAAACGAAAACACTCGAAGAATTAACTCCACAGGAGTGGGAAGCCTTATGTGACGGATGCGGACTATGCTGTCTGAATCGTCTTCAGGATGAAGATGACGATAATGCCCCTATTTATTTGACACGTGTTGCGTGCCATTGTTACGATATTGAGGGGGGGCAATGCAGTGACTATGCCAACCGCTTTGATCGGGAAGATGGGTGTATGGGGTTAAGTATTGAGCGGGTAGATGAGTACGACTGGCTCCCCGATACATGCGCATATCGCTTACGTCATCACGGTAAACCGCTCCCCGCTTGGCATCCGCTGATTACGAAAGATCGCCATTCCGTACGTCCCTATGGGATACATGCACTGGACCCCATATTGGATAACGAGATGATCGATTTGGAAGATTACATTGTCGAAGAGGATAATATTAATTCAATCTAAAAATAAATTATACTTATTGACGATTAATTAAATAGTTTTATCAGTATTGCTATACTCATGCTATATTCAGGTTCTATAATTCGCATATATAATAAATGTGGTATTTCCTAGAAAAGGGGTGTGGTGATGGATAATATAACGATTAAAACAAAATTAATGTTGGTTTCACTGTTGGTTTCTTTGGCTTTATTGTTGGTCGCGATTGATTCGTTTATATCAACAAAACAAGAGTTGATGGATGCCAAAAAGACGATGCTTACAACTCAGATTGACACGGTAAGTTCTCTCCTCTCGTATTATCAAAATGAAGTGAGTGAAGGGCGTATGAGCTTAGAAAAAGCTCAAGATACGGCAAAGGAACACATTAAAAGTCTTCGTTATAACGAGAAAGAGTATTTTTTTATTTTGAACGATAAGGTTCAGGGGATTATGCATCCTATTAAACCTGAATTGGACAATACCGATCTCTCCTACATGAAAGATCCGGAGGGGAAACACCTTTTCGTTGAATTTGCCAAGGTAGCTAAAGAGGAGAAAGCGGGGTATGTAACCTATATGTGGCCTAAGCCCGATAGCGAAACTCCGTTGCCGAAGCTGACGTACGTACGTGTATTTCCTGCGTGGGGATGGATCGTCGGAAGCGGAGTCTATGTTGATGACGTTGATAATGAGTTTTTAAATGTAGTGATTAAAAAAGGGATAGGTATTCTCCTCTTAATCGTGATAGTAGTGGCGTTTCTGATAGGGATACAACGCTCTATAGGAAATAAACTCTCGATGATGGAATCTATGGCAGAAGAACTTGCCAGCGGCAATGGGGATTTGACTAAGCGTTTAGCGATTAGCGGAGCGGATGAACCTGCACAAGCGGCAGGATCGATCAACTCGTTTATCGCAACGATTCAAACCATGGTTCAAAATGCAAAACAAGCGTCGAATGAGAATGCATCAGTGGCGACGGAATTATCCCAAACATCGATTGCGATCGGGCGACGTATGGAGGATGGAGCGAGTCAGATGGATGCAATTTACCGAAGTACGGAACAGATTATTGCCCATTTAGCTCTCGCGAAACGGGATAATGAAGTAACGTGCAAAGAGGTTGTTGAAGCCAGTGAAATGCTCCGAATATCGCGTGATGAATTGATGTCGATGATCGAGATGATTCATCACAGTGTAGAAGTGGAAGCCGCTTTTGCAGTGAAAATTCACGAGCTGACGAACAATGCACGCCAAATTCGAGAGGTTCTCTCCGTTATCGGTGATATTGCCGATCAGACAAACTTATTGGCGCTGAATGCGGCAATCGAAGCGGCGCGGGCAGGGGAACATGGCCGTGGTTTTGCCGTTGTTGCGGATGAGGTACGAAAGCTTGCCGAGCGGACACAGGGGAGTCTCACCCAAACCGATGTAACGATCTCCCTCATCGTCTCCGCTATCGAAGAGGCATCGGTACAAATGGAGCAAAATGCCAAAAGTATTGAAAAACTCGGAGAAAAATCACAGCTGGTCGGTGAGAGAATTGAGCAGACGTCGGGTGTTGTCAATCAAACGAGCGTAGCGATTAAAAAATTGGTCGTGGATGCGGATAGTAACACTAAAGAGGTTGAAGGGATTTCACAAAGACTTGCGGCGATGAACGATCTCTCCCGTGCAAATGCACGAAGTGTCGAAGAGATCGCAACAACGGCTGAGCATCTCTTTAACGTAGCGGATGGATTGAATCAAAATATCGGACGTTTCCACGCATAAAACTAAAATATATTTATCGCTGATTCGTGATCTTATAGATGAAGCTAAACACTTCAGCCACCGCGAGATAGAGTTTTTCGGGAACCTCGCGGTCTAGTTCCACTTTGCTGAGCAGCTCCACCAAATCCTCGTCTTTATGGATGGGAAGGTTGTGGAGCTGTGCGATTTTAATGATATTCTCCGCACTCTCGCCTTTACCTTTGGCGATGACGCGGGGAGCGTTCTCTTTCTCTCTGTCATAGCGCATGGCCACCGCTTTTTTCATACTTTTACCTCAAATCCCAAATCTGACCCTTCCGAAGAAGCATAGCTCTCATTGAGCGGCGTTTTGGATTCGTTTCTCTCGAAAATTCGAATCGATCTAGGGGTGAGACCTGATTTTATCAGCATTGTACGCAAATCGGCGATATGTTCGTGGATAAGGGCTTTAAGCTCAGGTTTCTCGGTGTGGGCTTGGATTTCGAGCTGATTCTCATCATAAAGCCCCATCATAAGATCGAGTTCACCGTACTCTTTCAGTACGAGATTGATTTCACAGTAAAACTTTTTATCGGCTGTTTTTTTAAACGCCAACGACCCCTCTTGAAGCTGATCCCACACAAAAGGGAAATAGATGGAGTTGGAGGAGCTCAGATGGGAGAGGAGCTGATGGTAGTCGATTTGGGTTAGGAGTTTTTCGGTCTGTTCCAAGAGTTTCGAAGATGCGGGATCATTTGAGAGAGTGAGGTCCCCTTTGAGGGTGAGGAGCGCCGATTTCACATCATTTGCCATCGACTCTTGCAGAAATGTCTCGGTAACCAGCTCTTTGGGATTGGTAAACGCATTCAGCTTACTCAGCAGTGATGAGAGTTCTTTAGAGGTGTCCCCTTGGGTTATAGCACTTTGGAGCTGATGGGTAAACGCTTTGAGATCTTCAGAGGGGGTGTTTCCCATATTTTTGAGGAGTTTTTCGATCGAGTCGAGGAGGGCATTGGTATCCGGAGCGTTGCTGGAGAGGAGGGAGCCGTAAATCTGGGAAAGGGTCGTTTTTAACTCTTGAATAACACTCGATTGATCCAGTTTTTGGACGAGAATTGCGACCTCGTTGGAGTAGAGGGGATCGCTTTTGGAGAGGAGTTTTTGAAGCGATTCAGAGATTCTTTTTATCCCCTCGCTCAGTTGCGTTGCCGTGTCAAGATTTTGGCTTGCTTTTGAGAAATTCGGCGTATCTAAAAGGGCACTGATGTGAGCGTGGATACTTTTAGCCTCATTCTGCGGCATTTTAGAGAGAGCTGTTTTGAGCTGCTCGAGGTTCTGGATCAGGTCAGGGAGTTTTTGCAAAGCGGCAACAAATTTGGACTCCATGAACACACCGCTGGAGGCAATTTGACTTTTTAGAGTGTTGGCATCGAGTGTCACCACATTTTTGAGAAAATTTTCCAACAGAGCGGTTTTCGACGTTAGCTCGGAAGAGGTTTTTACGTCGTTTACGAGTGATTGAAGGGTATCGCTGAAACTTCCCATTGTTTTAAATGCCGTAGAGTTTTTTAGCAGATCGAGAAGGACGTGATCCGATTTGGAAGCGGTGGTTTTATCCTGAAAAACGGAGGTGAGGAGAGATTTGATATCTTTGGCCTCTTTGAGCGTTTCGAGTTGTTCGGGGGTGGCATTTTTGAGTGCCTCGGAAAAGGCTTTGTTCGTATTGGGGAGGATAATACTTAGCCGTGCTTCGGGGGATAAATGTATCATAGTAAAAATGATAACACAGAATTATTTTTTTGTTGCGATGATAAAAATAAGATTATCGATAATGTCAATACTCTCTTCCGGATGATTGTGTTCGATTTCGACTATCCCCTCTTCAATCTCTTTATCACTGAAGGCGCCTAAATCGGACATAAAACGGTGGCGAAGCATCGTGTACCAATCTTGTTTTGCTATTGTAAACGTATGGCTTCGGTGATAGGTTGAGAGGGAAAAACCTCCCTTTCTTAGTTCATTTTCAAGGAGATTTTGGGAGGGTTGATTACGTGCGAATTCGATTTTTGCCCCTTCAAAAAAGGGGAAAGCAATAGTTTGAGGACGGGTAATAATAAGGACTTTTCCATGATGAGGTAGAGATTGATACACGGTTTTCCAAAATAAATCACGATCTTTGATATGGTGAATGACCTCTTTGAAGAGCATTTTTGTAAAAGGGGTATGGGAAGCTAAAAACGAATGGGCATCAAAACAGAGTGCGCTCACATTGCTCAGTTTCGCCGCCTCTTCACACATCGCAGAGGAGGGTTCAACGCAGTATGCACGTAAGAGCTGTGCTTCATTTGCCAAACGACTCGTAAAACTCCCTGTTCCCCCTCCGATATCGGCGAGAATATCATCGTGTGTGAGGGCTAGATCATGACGGATATGGGAGATGACAAAATCTTTGTAATCATCCGAAAAATACCAGATACGGTTGAAAACATCGGCTATAGTATCGAAATGGTTTGGTGTGCTCACTCTTTTTTACCTCTGTATGGAAAAATGGATCTAGTACAAGAAAGTATGACGTAAAAAACAGTGTATTGATTATTTTATACTTTACGAGACCTTTAAGATGTTTTTTGTTACCCTATGCGATATTCTGAAGGATAAAAATAATGGTTGATCCGAATGCGCTCAAACAGGTGCGCGCCAGTTTGCACTCTTATTCTCTTCTTTATGTGGAAGATAATGAAGGGCTGAACACTCAAGCCACTACCTTATTTAAAAAGTTTTTCGATACCGTCTATTCTGCGCATGATGGAGAAGAGGGGCTCGAATACTTTAAACTCTATCGTCCCCAGATTGTCATCACCGATATCAATATGCCCAAAATGGACGGATTGAGTATGGGTGAAGCGATACATAAAATCGACAATGACGTACTTATTATTATCACTACGGCACATAATGAGCTTGAATTGCTTCACCGCTCGATCAAAATCGGTATTTTCGATTATCTGATCAAACCCCTTAAAATTGACAATCTTATTGAAACATTCACCCGATGTGCCCAAACGCTCACCGAAGCATTGCATCGTAAAATTTTTAATATCAATCTTCATGCCGTATTTAACTACCAAAATAATTTAGTGTTGCTCTTGCATGAGCGTAATGTGGTCATTGCGAATCAGCCTTGTCTCGATTTCTTCGGTGTTTCTAACATCGAGACGCTTCGTAAACAGTTTGCCTCTTTTGGGGAGATTCTTCTAGAGCATAAAAGTTTTGTCTACAACCACGACGAGATGGAATGGTTTAAACACATTTCCTCTCATCCGGGGAGATTGTTTAACGTTAAGATCAAAGATTTGCAAGAGGTATCACACCATTTTATCCTGACGTTTCAGAGTGTTCCCGAGAAAGAGGGGTATGCCGTCCTCTCATTGAATGATGTGACGGAATTGGGGCTTCTCAAACTCTATGATACCAATGCGACAGAGCGCGAAGAGTTGGCTAAAGATGAAAAAATGGTGCGCGGGTTACTCGAGATGGCGATGCGAAGCGGTGCGAAGATTAAAGTACACAACCTGTACAAAGGGCTGAGTATTTCGAATGACGGATTAGTCGTGAGTATTGAAAAGAGAAGCGTTACCGTCAAAGCCCCTTATGTTCAGCTCAAGGCGATGCAGCACGAAGATATATTTTACCTTACCTCAGAGCTTTTTCCGATGGCGATTATGGCAGATGGGATCAAACGGATTGATTTTGATGACCAAAGCGTTTTATTTGAGCACTATCGACTGGTCGAAACTTCTCCGACCCGTCGTGATACGATACGGGTTACCCCTGATGAAAACATACGGGTAACGGTCTTGTATGAAGGGCGTAAATTTGATGCTGATTTGGAGATATTGGATGTTTCACTGCGAGGTATCAGGATACAATTTCCTTCCCTGCCTGCCGGATTTGCGATAAAACATCTGGTCGTTTTGGATATTGTTATTATGATTGGGGTGCGTCCGGTCATTATCAACACACAAGCAGAGGTTCTTCGGATCATTGAAGGAAATCGTCATTTCGAAGTTGTTTTTGTTTTCAGTTTAAGCTCTCAAGGACAAAAAAATATTATCGACTACATCGCCAAACGGCAAATGGTCTTAATCCGTGAGTTTAAAGGAATCCAATATGAAAAATGAAACACTCCTTTACAATGACGGCAATCACAAATGTATTATGTTCAGCCTTGAAGATGAAGATCATCAAGATTACTCGCTGTCGGTCAATCAGTTTTTGATAATCCAGAATGAGAGTGCTGTTTTGATCGATCCGGGAAGCGAAGGGATATTCGGCGAGCTCTACGCCGCCGTATCGGTTCATATTGATCCGCAAAAAATCAAATACATCTTTTTTTCCCACCAAGACCCCGATGTTGCCGGTGCGATCAATCAGTGGAGTATCGCCACCTCTGCCAAACTGGTTATATCTCAGTTGTGGGTGAGATTTATGGGCCATTTCGGTTTGATGGATATGGATAGGATTATAGGGTTGGAAGATCATGGAGCTAGGATAAAATTCGGGAGCGATTATTTGCAGTTTATCCCTGCCCATTTTTTACATTCGCCGGGAAATTTCTCCCTCTACGACAGCCGCTCAAAAATCCTCTTTTCGGGTGATATCGGTGCCGCAATCGCATCTCCCCAAAACTTGAATAAGCGGGTTGATGATTTTGAGGAACACCGTCCGTTTTTGGAGGGGTTTCACAGCCGCTACATGGCGTCGAACCGTTTTTGCCGTGCGTGGGTCGAATGTGTACGCGCGTATGACGTTTCCACTATCGCTCCGCAGCATGGATCGCTCTTTCATGGAGAAAACGCTAAGCGATTTTTAGAATGGTTTGAAGAGGTTCAAGGGGGCGAAGAACACTGCTCTGAACTTTATGGATTGAAAATATGAATTCGTTGAGTACCTCTGATCAGCTTAAATTTCTCCGTGAAACAGGAAGAGATATTACGATTTTGTACGTTGAAGATGATATGAATTTGCGAGAGGAGATGAAACAGTATTTAGGAAAAATCTTCCCCCATATAGTGGTATGTTCCGATGGTTTTGAGGGGCTTGAAACCTATAAAAACGGTACCTTTGATATTGTCATCACCGATATTATGATGCCGAAAATGACCGGAATCGAGATGTTGGGTGAGATCAAAAAAATCAATCCGTTCCAAGAGATGATGATCACCTCCGCGTACACGGAAAGCGAATATTTGCTAGAGGCGATTAAATTAGGAATCGATGCCTATATCCTCAAACCGGTTCAACATACCCAAATTATCGAAGTGCTCTACAAAACAGTATCTAAAATCATGCAAGGACGTGAAAACGAAGAGTATCGTCTCCATCTTGAAACCTTGGTCGATATGAAAGTGAAGGCCTGCACCCTTTTAGAAGAGGAAAAAATTGCCTACTACGAAAAAACGCTTCTAGGGCTTATTAAGATGGTAGAGAGTCGTGACAGTTACACGGCGGGACATTCACAGCGGGTTGCAGAGTATTCAAAATTAATAGCCGTTGAAATGAAATACTCTTCCGAAGAGTGTGATTTAATCTATCGTGCCGGACTGCTTCACGATATCGGCAAAATTGCTACTCCGGACAGTATTTTGCTTAAACCTAGCCATTTGGACTCTCTTGAGCGGGAGTTGATCAAAGAACACGTTAATGTCGGAGTTGAGATGCTGAGTGAAATTCCGATGTTCGATAGTATCGTGCCGATTATCAAAAGTCATCATGAACGTTATGACGGGGAGGGATATCCCCAAAAACTCCGAGGCGCCGAAATTCATCAATTAGGCAAGATCATGATTATTGCCGATGCATTCGATGCGATGACAACCAGCCGAATCTACAAAGGTCGAAAAAATGTGGAAGAAGCATTAGCGGAGATCGAATCGCTCAGCGGCGCTCAGTTTGATCCGGAGATCGTCCCTTATGCCCGCAAAGCATTGCAACATCTAAAAGTGCAGGAGCAAATCACCCAACTCCCTACCAACACACTCGAAGAGGAACGGTTCGCCTATTTTTATAAAGATCCGGTAACCGGATTTTACAACCAGCGCTATCTTGATCTCATCCTTTTGAAAAACAGTTACAGCCACTTGTATCGATGTATCAATGTAGTCTCTTTACACCATTTTAGAGAGTATAACGATGCCCATGGATGGGATAAGGGGAATAAACTTTTAGCGGATGTCGCAGAAGCGATAAGGGAAAGTTTTCCGGGACTTACTTTTTTTCGGCTTCATGCGAATGATTTTGTAATATTGGGAAAAGAATCTTTTGAGTTTCCGGAAGGAACCTATGAAAAATCGGAGCTTTTGACTCAAAACGGTTTGACATGTTCTCACTTTCATTTTGATCTTACAACCGAGAATGTGATCAGTCTTTCTGATTTGGAACAAAGAATGCGTGATGAACGGCATCGGCGGAATCAATAGCGTAAAGAGCTCAAAGTCGGTGATTAAAAGAAGTTTATTGTTTGAAGATGGAATGTAGTATAGGTGTGATAAAATACGATTAAATATTTGTGCCTACGGTTGGCACTGCTTACGAACTTGCTCTTAATTGCACTTTCCATATCCTATTTTTCCCCTCGCCTAAAACCGTCCTGAGTTACGACTTTGGTTGGGCCTAACCACCAAAGGAACCCCTTTATGACATTTACCGATTTAAATCTAAACGCGTCGTTGCTCAAAGCAATTTCTGATCAAGGCTACACTACCCCTACACCGGTTCAAGCACAAGCCATCCCTTTTATTTTAGAAGGGCGTGATATGCTTGCAGGAGCTCAGACCGGTACCGGTAAAACAGCCGGCTTTACCTTGCCGATGCTCCAAATTTTGAGTGATAAAAAGACCTCAAAACCGCATCGTAAAATTCGTGCCCTTATCCTTACCCCGACGCGTGAGCTTGCGGCACAGGTAGCCGAGAGTGTAAAAATTTACGGCAAATATCTTCCCCTTAAAAGTGCCGTTATTTTCGGCGGAGTAGGGATCAATCCCCAAATCACGATGTTACGTAACGGAATCGATATCCTTATCGCCACTCCGGGACGTTTACTCGATCATGTCGGGCAGGGGACGGTTGATTTGAGTGCCGTTGAATTTTTCATCCTTGATGAAGCGGACAGAATGCTCGATATGGGATTCATCCGTGATATCCGCCGTGTCATCACGATTCTCCCGAAAGCGAGACAAAATCTCCTCTTCTCCGCAACCTATTCGGACGATATCAAAACCTTGGCAAGCACGTTGCTCCGTAATCCTGCTGAGGTTGAAGTGGCACGCCGCAATACCTCCAGCGAGCTTGTGAAACAAAGCGTTATCCTCGTTGACTGTAAACGTAAAAGTGCCCTTTTGGGTGAGTTGATCGGTAAAAACAAATGGGAACAGGTTCTCGTATTTACCTGTACCAAACACGGAGCGAACAAACTCACCGAATACCTTCAAAAGATCGGTATCACCGCAGCCGCAATCCATGGTAATAAAAGCCAAGCTGCCCGTACCAAAGCGCTGAACGATTTTAAATGCAGCAGTGTCAGAGTTCTCGTCGCGACCGATATTGCGGCGCGCGGTATCGATATTGATGCCCTTCCTCATGTCGTGAACTTTGAGCTTCCTAATATCGCGGAGGATTATGTCCATCGTATCGGGAGAACCGGACGTGCGGGATGCGAAGGGGAAGCGATCTCTCTTGTGTGTGTTGATGAAGCCGATTACCTGCGCGGGATTGAAAAACTGATCAATAAAAAGCTTGATAGCACTATTGTGGAAGGGTACGAGCCTGATCCATCTATCAAAGCCGAACCGATTCAACGCGGTCGCGGCGGAGCAGGCGGCGGCGGTGGAAACCGTGGTGGAAACGGCGGCGGCGATCGAGGCGGAAAGCCGACTCAAAAACGAGATAGCGGCCGTCACGAGCCAAAGCGACGTGATAACGATCGACGTCATTAAGATAAATTTTTTCGATAAAACAGTGTACAATTTTAAAGACTGTATGGAAAGCCTTTGATGATACGATTTTTTATCCTTTTTTTAGCATTTATTAGCGCTGTTCTAGGTGCTAATCTCGAGAGAGTGTCGGTTCAGCTGGATTGGAAATACCAATTTGAATATGCCGGATATATTGCTGCCAAAGAGAAAGGATATTATCGCGAAGCAGGGCTGGATGTCGAACTGCGTGAATATCATGCCGGAATCGATGTTGTATCGGATGTATTGCGCCGCAAATCTACCTACGGTATTTATAACAGCAGTATCGTTGTCGAGAAAGGGCGTATTCAGCCTATAGTTCTTATGGCAACCTATCTTCAACACTCTCCATTGGTTTTAATCACTCAAAAAGGGATAAAAAATCCCACTGATTTGATCGCTAAGACGATTATGGGGACAAATAATGAATTTAAACACAGTTCATTATCCCTTTTACTCACCCATTTTAATATAACCTCCGACAATAGCCGTTTTGTCAATCAAACCTTCAGCATTGACCCTTTTGTCCATCGTGAAGTCGATGCGATGAGTGCGTACCGCTCAAACCAGCTGTATGAGCTTGATCGGCTTAAAATTGCTTATAATATTATTGATCCGCAAGCGTATGGTTTTGTCGTGAATGCGGGAAATCTTTTCACTTCTTATCACGAAGCGGTTGAACACTCAGAGCGCGGGCAAAAGTTTATTGATGCCACGAATCGGGGCTGGAAGTATGCCCTAGAGCACTCGGATGAGATCATTGATATTTTAAAACGGAAATATGGGGTAAAAAAATCTCATGATGCACTTAAATATGAAGCACAAGAGATCAAAAAGTTGATGATGATCGATTTGTATAAAATCGGTGAAACGAACAGAGAACTTACCCAGCGCCTTTTTAAACAACTTCTTTATGCAGGTATCCTTCAAAGTGATCAGAAGTTAGGAGAGTTTTTATTTCAAGATATTCTCAAGAGTGCATTTCAACTGAGCGACGCTGAAAAAAGATATCTTCTTCAAAAGAAAAAAATTACGATGTGTGTTGACCCGGAATGGTATCCGCTTGAGGCGATTCGTGAGGGGAAACACATCGGTATCGCTTCAGACATTATGAAAAGTTTTGAATCTAAAATCGGCATTCCTATCGAACTGATACCTACGGCTACGTGGAACGAATCACTCTCGCGTGCACAAAACCGTCAGTGTGATATCCTCTCATTGGCGGCTAAAACACCTGAACGTGAAAAATATCTCTCATTTACATCGACCTACTTAGCTGTTCCGCTTGTTATGGTAACGACAATGGAAAAACCGTTTACCGAAAGTATCCATCAATTGAGTGGGAAAAAAGTAGGGGTCGTAAAAGGGTATGCAACTTTTGAGCGTTTAAAAAGGCTCTATCCGACTCTTACGTTTGTTGAAGTAGAATCGGTTAGTGACGGGTTGAATAAAGTTGAAAACGGCGAACTTTACGGTTATGTTGATAATCTTGTCGTCACTTCTTCGTATATTCAAAAAGAGTACACCGGAAGTCTGAAGGTTTCATCCCGCCTCGAAGAAAAAGATGAATTGCATGTTGGTGTACGCAATGACGAACCGCTACTGCATACTATTTTTGAAAAACTCGTGGTAGAGTTGGATGAGTTGACCATGCAAACAAGTTACAATCGCTGGACATCAACGATTGAGCATGTAGCGTGGTTAGATCGTCCTTTAATCGGAAAGATACTACTTGTTATTTCTCTTTTATTGGTTGCCTTTGTATGGCGATATGTACTTTTAAAACGGTATAACTCTCGTTTACTCCAACTCTCTACCACCGACAAACTGACAGGACTTTATAATCGTCAAAAAATCGATGAACAACTGAATGAAGAGCAGCATAAAGTCAACCGATACAAGGATTATTGTTGCTGTATTATGATGATCGATGTCGATTTTTTTAAGAATATCAACGATACATTGGGACATCAAGAGGGAGATAATGTGCTGCGTAAATTGGCGGAGGTGATGAGAAAATCATTGCGCCAAACCGATACTATCGGACGATGGGGAGGGGAAGAATTTATTGTTATTTTATCCCATACCTCTTTGGACGAAGCAGAAAGAGTAGCATGGAACCTTCGCAAAAGTGTAGCTGAGTATCCATTTACCTCAATTGGATTTGTAACCATCAGTATCGGAGTGGGAGAGTTTATCCCATTCGAAGAGGTTCACTCGTGTGTTAAACGAGTGGATGCCGCACTCTACAGAGTAAAAGAAAACGGCCGAAACGGCGTTGTTTCAACATCTCAAAGAGTGTAATTTCATTACATAGAAGTTAAGAAAAAGATAGTAAAGAAGAAGTTTTCCCCAAAAGATTGGGGAATCAGACGAGAGGCTATGTTCTAAATACAGAAATCTGAGAGGTAAGCTGCTCTGTCATTTGATGGAGATGCTCTGCCGCTGCGGCAATCTCTTCAACGCTTCGGGCATTAGAGGTAGATAATTCATTAATATTACCGATTTTATGGATAATCGATTCCGTAGTAGTCGCATTATTTTGTGTGTCATTCGAGAGCTTTTCAATAGCATTGACGGTATCGGCTAATGCTACAACAGCAGTTTCGGTATGCTCACTGACTTCAGCTGAGGCTTCTACCAGTGTTTCAATTCGTTTCGTGTTATGGTTCATTTGATCGGTGATATCATTGATCGATTGAACGATGACATTGACCGTTGCATTGGTCTCTACGAGGCTTTTTTGGGTTCGCTCGGCGAGTTTGCGTACTTCATCGGCAACGACGGCGAAGCCGCGTCCGTGCTCTCCCGCACGTGCCGCTTCGATAGCGGCATTAAGAGCGAGGAGATTGGTTTGATCGGCAATATCGGCAATGACGGTAAGGACTTGTTTAACCTGTGACGCCTCTTGTGAGAGCGAGTTGAGGCGATCATTGATCTCCCCTTCCATTTGCACGGTAAGCGAAAGCTGCTCGATCGTGTTGTGAAGTGCCGATTGCGCTTCTTGAAGGCTTTGACGTGTGCTGAGCGCTTTTTCACGTACACTTTGTGCTTCAAGCGCTGAAGATTTCATTGCCTCTTTCATACGATCTGATTCTACGGTTGTTTGGGTAACGATTTTTGCCTCTTCTTCTGCAGCTCTTCCGATAGCAAGGGTTGTAGCGGAGAGTTCAGCCGAAACAGAGAGGTTTTCGCTTGAAGCGGAACGAATTCCTTGAAATGCCTGACGTAAGACACTCACTAAATCATTGAGTTTTCGGCTCATTTGTGCC
>NZ_MIBU01000064.1:0-9205 GCF_001830725.1 Sulfuricurvum sp. RIFOXYD12_FULL_44_77 | reverse complement strand
AACAACCAATAAAATTTTAGCGATAGGTGCCTCGACGGGGGGGACGGAAGCGCTCAAAGATGTCTTGATGGGATTACCGCGAAATGCACCGGGGACGATTATTGTACAGCATATGCCCTCCAATTTTACCGGACCGTTTGCCGAACGTCTCAACGGGCTGTGTGCGATGGAGGTGAGAGAAGCGAAAAACGGTGATTCGATCACTCCGGGAGTCGCCCTCATCGCTCCGGGAGATTACCATATGGTACTCCGCCGCTCGGGTGCTCGTTATTACGTCGAAATCGGAAGCGGTGATAAAGTATCCGGACATCGCCCCTCTGCGGATGTCCTTTTCAACTCTGTCGCTAAAATCGCCGGAGCCAATGCTATCGGTGTTATCCTTACCGGTATGGGGGGCGATGGAGCGCGCGGACTGCTGGCGATGCGTAATGCGGGTTCGCGTACGATCGGGCAGGATGAAGCGAGCTGTGTTGTTTACGGTATGCCAAAAGTCGCCTATGATCTTGGAGCGGTTGAGAAACAACTTCCTCTTCAGAGTGTAGCAAAAGAGATTTTAGAACTTTTATAGCCGGTGTGATTGTTTTATGACTTTAAACGTCTATGATATGAAAAGCTAAACTATGATTAATGTTGGAGAAAATAGATGATAACCCTCAAAGATGTTCAAAATTATTCACAACACTTATCTATACTCTATGTCGAAGATAATGATAAACTCCGAGAAGAGACTGCCGAGATATTCAAATTATTATTTTCCAAAGTTGATTTAGCCAGTAACGGTGAAGAGGGAATTGAAAAATACAATCATGAAAAGTACGATATCGTTATCACCGATATCAATATGCCCCGTATCAACGGTATTGAGATGATTTTTCAGATGCGCGAAATCAATCCTGAACAAAAAGTGATTGCGATTTCAGCCCATGATGAATCGGACATTTTGATCAGTATGATGCGTAAAGGGGTGAGCACTTTTCTTTTGAAACCTATCAATTTTAATGAAATGCTCTCTATCATCTATCCGGTATGCCGTGATGCATCAGCCCAGAATGTGAATGCTGAACTCTTTGAAGCATTGAATAATGAGCGTAAAAAATATAAAAGTATCGTTTCAAAACTGATGAGCCATTTGCGAACGGTCGAGATAAAAAATGAGCAAATAGGGGAACTGTATGCTCAAAATAACACGCAAGAGCGCTCGCAGATGCTCGAAGAGTATTTTGCCAAAGATGAAGAGCATGACAATGAAAAAGTCCTTTTCTTGAGCGATGATTGTGAAGAAATGACAGACATACTGAGTGAAATTCCGGATCAACTTTCACGGTATGTTGTCGATAAGGATATTCGTCATGTCCATAAAGTACGTGATGATGTAGCCAAACTCTCCAATATCTTATATCACTACACTCCGTTTTTAGACCCTTTGGCAAAAAGTCTCGAAGAGCTATCTTCGTTGATTGCAGAAGAGAAAGATTTGTTGGAAAAACTCGAAGCCAAACCGGATCTTATTCTCTCACTGTTTGATGCCATTTGTATCGATTTGAGTCTTTACGTCAAACGTTTTTCGGTTGAGAGTATGGCAATGAAAAACATCCACCATATCCATCAGCCGACGACATTAAGTATCCAGCAGATTATCGGTTTGATTCGCCCTGATTTAGCGGATGATGGCGGCGATATGGATTTTTTTTAATTTCGATGAATTATGATCAACAAGATACAAAAATATTCAATATGCTTCGATTAAAAGGGTAGAAATATGAGGCAGTTTTACGGAAACAGTATCGTTGGAGTCATTATTCCCGTGATTTTGACGGTAATTTTGGCTGCTATACGCTTTAGCGAAGGGTATCTGCTTTTTCATGTTCTTGTTGAATTGTTTGCCGTTATTATCGGAGTCTTAATTGCGATTATCGTCTTTTACATGCATAAATTCACGCGTAATAATTTTCTTTTATTTTTAGGAATCGGATTTTTTTGGACAGCATGGCTTGATCTTTTTCACATGCTTAGCTATTACGGGATGAACGTCTATCCAAAGATTACGTCACCGAATGCATCCACGACACTCTGGATTGCAGCGCGAATATTTGAAACGTTCACGATTTTTATTGCCCCTTTTATTCGTTTTGATAGGATTCGAGCTCATATTGTATTCATTTTGATGGGATCGATGGCACTAGGAGTGTACATAGCAACATTTCTAGAATTCTTTCCTCCGATGTATATTATTTCGGAAGGGTTGACACCGATTAAAATCATGCTGGAATATCTCATCATTACAATGTCCGTTTTGGCCATCATGATATATCGCTCTAAGCGGGGAGAATATCATCCGCTAATGTACCGTTTAATCGGCTTTTCACTTTTCTTCGGCATTCTTGCAGAGAGTTGCTTTACGATGTATACTGACGTATATGGTATTATGAATTTTGTAGGACATATTTTTAAATTTATTTCTTATTGGATGATCTTCAGAGGAATTGTAGTTACTGCGCTAAAAGAACCTTTCACCGTAATATCGAAAGCTTCCAATACCTATAATGCTATACCTGTGCCGGTAGCCGTTGTCGACCATTCTGGCATTATCCGCCAAATTAACAAAGCTGCGGAAAATACAGTTCATTATCAGATAAATGAGATTATCGGAGCAAAGAATCACACTCTATTTCATCCTCTAAATCTTGATAGCTCAGATTGCCCCGTTTGTCTTGCAATCACTCAAGGTAAATACGATACATTTGAAATTGAACATGAAGAAAAGTATACTCAATATACCATCAGTCCTATTAAGGTCGAAGGTGAAGTTGCGGGGATACTTCAAATTTCGATTGATATGACGTCTCAGCGTGAAGCAGAACGACGTGCTTTGCGTGATGCCGCTCTTCTTAAAACAATTCTTAATACAGCCCCTGTACGGTTATTTTGGAAAGATACCAATTCTGTTATTTTGGGATGCAACGATCTTTTTGCTCAGGATGCCGGCTTTGATAGTTCTGAATCGATGGTGGGAAAACGGGATGAAGAACTGATTTGGAGCGACCAAGCAGCATTATACAAATCTGATGATTTATCTGTAATTCAAACCGGAGAGATAAAGATCAATTATGAAGAACCTCAAAAACAAGTGAAAGGTATGCGTTGGCTTAGCACGTCCAAAGCACCCTTAATAGATGATGTTAATGGAAAGGTAATCGGAATAGTAGGTGCCTATGCTGATATCACCCATCTTCGAGAAGCCCAAATAAAACTTCAGGAGAATGAAGCTTTTTACCGTGGTATTTTTTCTTCGGTACATGAAGCAATCATGATTGTGGATCAATATAAGATTATCGATTGCAATGATCTTGCTGTGACACTGTTTGAGCAATCCCGTGACAAGCTGATCAATTTAGATATTTTTATCCTAATGCAAGACATACAATGCAGTGAATTTGATTTTTCCTACTTTTTAGATAAAGCATTGGACGGAGAATATGTTGCTATTAAATGTTCATTGAAGGTCAATTGTGACCTAGAAGAAAGTAAAATTATTGAAGTCATACTCTCTCGTTTCGGTCATGCGGATGAAAACAAGCTCATTATGGTGATGCGAGATTTGACAAAACAACTATTAAAAGAAAAAATATTTATAATGAATACGCGTCAGGCTCAGATGGGAGAGATGATTTCGATGATTGCCCATCAGTGGCGCCAACCGCTGGCGATAATCAACGCCATAACGACCCAAATTAGATTCAAAGCGATTATGAACGATACTGAAGACCATGAGTTAATCGATAATTTGGTAAAAATAGAGCAGCAAAGTGCGCATCTTTCTCAAACTATCTCAGATTATCGGGACTTTTTTCGTCCGGACAAGCCAAAAGAGCATTTCCGTGTCGTATCCCTGATCGATCACGCCATAAACCTGATCGATCATACCCTTAAAAACCATTCGATACGGATCGAAAACGAGCATGTCTACAATCCGACACTTTATACCTATCGAAATGAAGTTCTTCAGGTTTTAATCGTCTTGCTGAAAAATTCCCTTGACGCTTTTATGGAAAACAAAGTGATCGGAGGGGAGATTATCATTGCTGTCCGACACGAGGAGAGCTACTGTGTAATCGAGATTTGTGACAATGCGGGTGGAATACCTAAAGAGGTGATGTATAAACTTTTTAGCCCTTATTTCACGACCAAAAGTGAGAGTTTCGGTACAGGTTTGGGGCTCTATATGAGTCGGATTATTATCGAAGATCATTGTGCAGGATTGATACAAGCCCTCAGCGAGGGAAATAGAACAACCTTCAGTGTAAAATTACCCTACGAGGAAGAACAATGACATTCAAAGAGATGATACATCAGCTTTCAGAGTATGCTCAAGAGATGAGTGTCCTTTACGTAGAAGATGAAGCCATGATACGGGAAAATACGAAATTGTTGCTAGAGACAATATTTCCCAGTGTCGTAACGGCATCCAGCGGAATAGAGGGGATCAAGCGTTTCGAAGAAAAAACATTTGATATAGTCATTACCGATATTTTGATGCCGGAGATGAACGGTGTCGTGATGATTCGAAAGATGAAAGAGATGAGGGAATCTCAACATTTCATTGTCACGTCTGCATGTGAAGAGAGCAGCTACTTGCTTGAACTGATCAATCTAGGGGTAGCACAATTTTTACTCAAACCGATTCAATCCGAACAAATTGTCCAAATCTTGTATGAAGTGGTCAAGAATATTTACAATGAGCGGAAAGTTCACGAGTTTACCGCTCAGCTTAAACAAGAGTTACTGCATCAAACAACCCTTCTGGAACAATACAAAGAGGTTGTTGACCTCTCCGCGATCGTGACAAAAACCGATATGGCCGGGAATATTACGTATGCCAATGACCTCTTTTGTCAGACGAGCGGATACAGCCGTGATTCGATTATTCAGCAAAAGCATAATATCCTCCGTCACCCTGAGGTGGGGCAAGAGTTTTATGAAAATCTTTGGAAAACGATTCTGAGCAAACAGCCATGGCGAGGGACGATCAAAAATCTCAAAGAAAACGGAGAATACTACGTAACCGATACGACGATTAAGCCGATTTTGGATGAGTATGGGGAAATTATCGATTTTATCAGTATCAGCCATGATGTGACGGAGCTTTTTGATCTGAATGAAGAGATTCGCCAAACGCAGCATGAAATGCTCTCGCTCCTCGGCGAGGTAGGGGAGACAAGATCCCAAGAAACGGGTAATCATGTCCGTCGTGTTGCCAAATACGCACAGATTTTGGGAGAACTTTATGGATTGGAAGAGGAAGAGATTCAGCTTCTCTACAGCGCATCGCCGATGCATGATATCGGCAAAATAGGGATTCCCGACGCAATTTTGCTTAAACCGGGCAAGCTCGAAGCGGATGAATATGAAGTGATGAAAACTCATAGCGCCATCGGATATGATATACTTAAAAATTCCTCCAGACCGCTTCTGAAAGCTGCGGCCATTATTGCCCGTGAACACCATGAAAAATGGGATGGGAGCGGTTATCCGAGTGCATTGAGCGGGTCGGATATCCATATCTACGGACGTATTACCGCGTTAGCCGATGTCTTTGATGCCCTGAGCTGTGAGCGGGTCTATAAAAAAGCGTGGCCTATGGAACAGATTATCGACTTTGTTGCCCGAGAGAGGGGAAGACATTTTGATCCCGATTTAGTAGATATGTTTATGGCAAATTTAGAGCGTTTTAGGGAAATTGCCATCAAATACCAAGACTGAGGTGCATCATGCCCAAATTCAATGAGTTTAAAAATCTCTCGGTTCTGTATGCGGAAGACGATAGTGATTTACGGGAGATAACAACGAAAACGCTCCAGCTTGTGGTAGGAAACGTTTACGCCGTTATGGACGGAAGTGAAGCGTTGTCTATTTATGAGAACAATCGTATTGATATCGTCATACTGGATATTCATATGGGATCTATCAGCGGAATCGACGTCGCAAAAATCATTCGTAAAAGCAACGATAAAATCCCTATCGTGATTGTTTCGGGATCGATTGCGACAAAAGATCTTATGGAAGCGTGTAAACTCAACCTCATAGAGTATATCCATAAGCCGATCGAGTTTAATGCTCTTATTAAGGTTCTTTATCTCGCTGTTGACCGTCTCAAAGCGCAGGGGATGCTGATCGCAAAAATCAATGATTCCGTATCGTATGACTATTTTGCCAAGTCCTTTATCCACTCAAACAGTGAAAAAACGGCATTAACAAAAAATGAGATCCAAGCCATGGAACTTTTACTTTCTCATCGGGGTCAGGTTGTCACTTATGAGACATTTTCGAATATTTTGGAAGAGGAGATGTCCGATGGCGCCCTCAAAAACCTCATTCTCCGAATCCGTAAAAAGATGTCCGATGATACGAATCTCCGCAATCTTTCCAAAGTAGGGTATATGTTGGTTTGATGTTGTTGGGATAGCTAAACAACCAATTATGTAAGCTACGGTAAAATTCCAACGTTTTTTACAGCTACATAAGGAATTTAATTATGACAACACCCGTTGCAGAAGCGGCTGCAATCAATCTGGTAGGCCATCCGTTCGGATGGCTGTTACTCGCTATTTTTATAGTGGGCTACTATTTTATTGCTTCCGAAGAGAAATACCATATCGATAAGGCCAAACCGGCTTTGTTTACCGGAACGCTGATGTTCGTCCTTATAGGACTCTACTATGTAGGTATGGGGACAGATTTGAGCCCTTTCGAGCAGGAAGTTGATCATCTGATTTTGGAAATTGCCGAAATTTTCTTTTTCTTGTTTGTCGCGATGACCTATATCGAGGCTTTGATCGAGAGAGGCGTTTTTAGTGCTCTTCGGGCAAAACTGATTGCCAAAGGGTACAGCTATCGTGAGCTTTTTTGGATTACCGGAGCTTTGGCTTTTTTCATCTCTCCGGTTGCCGATAACCTCACGACCGCTTTGATCCTCTCCACCGTATTGCTCACTATCGATAATAAAACAAAAGAGTTCCTTGTCCCAGGAGCGATCAATGTTGTCGTTGCCGCCAATGCAGGGGGTGCGTGGAGTCCGTTTGGGGATATTACGACCTTGATGGTATGGGCAGCAGAGAAGGGGGGCTTCGTTGATTTCCTTTATCTCTTCCCGGCAGCATTTACCGGTTGGCTCATTACGGCGGCACTCTTGGTTCGCTATGTTCCTGATCTTGATCCGAACAAAGACGGAGACCCCGAAGCAGCTGCAAAGATCGAAATCCTCAAAGGGGGAAAGGTGATTATCGCATTCGGTGCATTGACGATAGCTCTCGCCGTTGCAGGTAAACAGGTACTTCATTTGCCTCCGATGTGGGGAATGCTTTTCGGTTTGGCAATCTTGCAGCTCTATATGTACTTTCTAAAAGCGAAGCACAATATCGATGTCAGTATTTTCGAAGCGATGAGTAAGATTGAGAATAATACTCTTCTTTTCTTTTTCGGTATTTTGGCGGCGGTCGGTGCGCTCCATTTCATTGGGTTCCTTACCTATGCGGCACAACTCTATGAAGCGTTTGACCCTACTATCGTCAACATTGGGGTCGGATTCCTCTCTGCAATCGTCGATAACGTTCCGGTTATGTCGGCAGTGCTTAAAGCTAATCCCGCTATCGATCATGCTCAGTGGATGTTGGTCACCCTTACCGCCGGTATCGGTGGATCGTTGATCAGTTTCGGAAGTGCGGCCGGGGTCGGTGTTATGGGGAAAATGCACGGTATCTATACGTTTGCGTCCCATATAAAATTGGCGTGGACCGTACTGGTAGGGTACGCAATATCACTCGCGGTTTGGTATGTCCAATTTATGATTTTGGGCTGGTATTAAAAAGAGTTTGGTTAAAATTAGACAAATTAAAAGTAGAAGGATTCCAATTGTTTTTTGAAAGTGTAAAAATCATGTTTTTAGGGATGGGAACCGTTTTCTTATTTCTAACGATTATGGTATACGTGACAAAGCTTATGTCAAAACTCATTCTCCGTTATTTTCCTGAAGCACCGAAAGTACATGCGTCTGTATCTGCACCAAAAGCTCCGGTACAGCAAACCAATGAGAATGCGAAAATCGCTGCTATCTTGGGCGCATTGCAACATCATCATCAATTAGAGCAAGAAGGAAAAATTTAAATGAAGAAAGTATTATTTTCTCTTTTAATGATGGTGAGCTTCTCTCTTTTGAGTATGGCGTCAGAACCGGTTGCTGCGGTTGACAGCGCAGTGGAAGTTTCAGCGCATACAGCGGCTAAAACCGATACACCGCAAAAATCGACTTATCGTGAAGAGAACTATCAACCGATGAGTTTTAATGAAATGATGATCAATTTCTATCATACGACAGGGATCAGCGCTCTTATCGAGCCCAAAAAAGGGGTTTTAACCTCTCACGGCGAGCCGATGTCCGATTTCCACCAAACATGGGGACGTCTGATTATGTTTTTGGTTACATTTGTCCTCTTTTATCTAGCAATTGCCAAAGGTTTTGAGCCTTTATTACTTCTTCCGATCGCATTCGGAGGATTGCTCGCCAATGTCCCTATCGCAAACATGGCAGGACCGGACGGTTTATTGGGGATCATTTATCATATGGGGATTGCCAACGGCCTTTTCCCTCTTTTAATTTTTATGGGTGTCGGTGCTATGACCGATTTCGGTCCGTTACTTGCCAACCCAAGACTTGCCCTTTTAGGGGGTGCGGCACAATTCGGTATTTTCGGAACGTTGGTCGGTGCGTATGCCCTTAGCCAATACACAACCATTTTTGATTTTACGTTGCAGCAATCTGCCGCTATCAGTATTATCGGCGGAGCAGACGGCCCGACATCGATCTTTATTGCCTCGACGCTCGCTCCTGAGCTTTTAGGTGCGATTGCCGTTGCGTCGTATTCGTATATGGCATTGGTTCCGATTATTCAACCGCCGATTATGAGAGCCTTGACGACTCCTGAAGAGCGAAAGATCCGTATGCGTACGTTGCGTCATGTTACAAAACTCGAAAAGCTTCTTTTCCCGATTCTTGTACTGATGCTCATTATTTTCATCCTTCCGGATGCGGCTCCGTTGGTCGGTGCATTTGCTCTAGGAAACTTTTTCAAAGAGACAGGTGTTGTCGATCGTTTGAGCGATACTATGCAGCACGCATTGATCAATATCGTTACGATTTTCCTCGGACTTG
>NZ_MIBU01000063.1:0-1147 GCF_001830725.1 Sulfuricurvum sp. RIFOXYD12_FULL_44_77 | reverse complement strand
GTATTTGGTAAGGATAACCCCGTCGATGCCGATTTTTTCATTAAAGGTACCTGCGGTACGAACCGCATCTTGACCACTAAGTGAATCGGCAACGTAGAAAATTTCATGAGGCTTTGCGACGGCTTTCACTTCCGCTAGCTCGCCCATCAACTCATCATCAATCGCCAAGCGTCCAGCCGTATCGATCAATACGACATCGACCAGTGCTTTTTTCGCGTGCTCAAGTGCCGCTTTGACCACATCAACAGGATTTTTACTTGCATCATCCGCGTAGAGTTCCACTTCGATAGAAGCACACACTTGACGAAGTTGCTCAACCGCCGCAAGACGCTGTAAGTCTGCCGCTACAACCAATACCCGTTTCTTCTGACGTGTTTTAAGCCAATTTGCAAGCTTACCCGTCGTTGTTGTTTTACCCGAACCTTGTAGACCCGTCATCAAAATAACGGTCGGTGCTACCGGAGCGTAGACAAATCCTGATTTACCTTTGACATCCAAAAGTGCATACAATGATTTACGAAGCGCATCGAGGAATTGGTCTTTCCCGATACCGCTTTGTTTGGTTTGGAGTTCAACCGAATCGATAAGGTCTTTAACGACTTTATGATTTACATCGGCTTTGAGCAACGCTTTTTTAAGCTCGCCGAGTGCCTTGGTTAACGCCTTTTCATCGTCGTGAAAACGGATTTTGCGTATGGCTGATGTAAACGATTCGGTTAGTGTATCAAACACTTCAACTCCTAAATAATAGCTCTACAGGGTATATATAATTTTCGAATTATACTTAATTTTTTCTTCAATTACAATTAGAGTATTTATAAAGTTGTCCCAAAAGCATACCTAGAGCCCAATCGCTGGCAGTAGTGCCAAAGCGATTGGAAGCGTTCTGTTTTTGGGACGCTTTTCTTTATGTCCTTTTCTTTTCTAAAAAGAAAAGGACATAAAGGATATTAACTCATGAAATCCTTAGTGAGCGAACACTTCGGGATGTGTAGCGGCGATCCCCAAAAGCACACGTGCCGGACCTTCCGGTTTACGGCGTGATTGTTCCCAGTTTCTTAGCGTGTTAACACTGATATTTAACAGTCCTGCGAATTCATCTTGAGTAAGCTTTAATTGTGCTCGTATAGACTTTGCATCAGGCTCA
>NZ_MIBU01000062.1:0-1960 GCF_001830725.1 Sulfuricurvum sp. RIFOXYD12_FULL_44_77 | reverse complement strand
CTCGCATTGCCACTCGCGCATCGGTAATCTCAACAGTGATCTGCGTCCGTTCATCCTCGTAGCCGCCGAGCGTTGCGATATCAGTGATAATGTTTCGATACGGCTCAAAGATTTCGGGATAGGGAAAATCAACGAGCGAAGCGACCAGTTCGCCGTCGAGTTCGGGGGAGTAAATTTCGAGAGTCGTATCGGGATAATAGGTATCACGCCAGTAGAGGCTCAGGAGGGTATTAAAACCCAAACCGAAGCAGATATCGATAATGCGCAGATGGTCTTTCTTGCAATGGAGCGCAAAAGCGGGTTCAATATGTTTTTTCAGCGATTCGTTGAGGGCGCCGTCTTTGGTCGAGTGGTAATGTTCATCATACTCGCTAGAATATGCCGTATAACTGCCGTCTTCGCTTTGTACCCACTGTTTCATAGTCCCTTACCCCACATATGCATTTTTTTTGCCACAATTACATCATACCCCTCTATAAAATCAGTAATTGCGTTGATCGCTCGAAATTCGACCTGATCGAGGAGTGATTCGACCTCAGGAAACGACATAGAACCGTTTTTTTGGAGAATAATTATCTCCGAAGCATTCAAAAGTGTGCGGTAAAGGAGCTCTAAAAATTTGTGCGGAGATTCGTGCAGATGCAATACATCCTGTACAATCACGGCGGCATAATCACGGGGGATTCCCCCTGCGGGAGATTTATAATCTTTGATCGTAAAGGTTTTATGAAAAGAGGTTAGATTCTGATGATCCCCCGGAAAAAGTGAAACATCAATCAACCCCTCATAGGGAGCGAGGAAATCACCCATCTCCTCCGTCATAGAATCCAAATGGCTTGTCACCACCATAATTTTCGTATGGGGTGTCGGATGAAGGAGTGAGGTGATCATATTTATTACCTTTAGGTGATAAAAAGCACGTAAGCGTGCGTGAGCTTTGCGCTGAGCAAAACACAGCGTTAGCGTAGCTATCGGGATGCATTCCGATGGCGTTAAAATCAAATGGATAAATCGTGCAGTTCTCTAAATAAGTATGCTTCGACAATATCATCGATGGTGCGCTGTGTATGAGCAACAAGAACCATCATCTGATTATCGATGAACTCCATAACGGGTTCATAGTTGTTGGTGACGATAACCGCATCCAACCAACCCTCGATTTCAGAACGATCCGTATAAAAATTAATCTCGATAACTCGCCCCTCTTCCACCTCTACCGTTGCCCAAAACGATACGCTTAAAACACCCGTGAGTTCAGACTCTTGGGTATCATCGCCATCCATCGGCAACAGCAGTACCATTATTGCTCTACCTTTGCAAGGTCAAGCGCTAGCGCTTCGTTATCCATAATATCGATATCTTTGCGGAGCACTTCGGTTGCGATCGCTTTCGCATCTTCAAGAGAGTGCATTTTATACGTTCCGCATTGGTATATGTTGAGTTCAGGGATATCTTTTTGGCTTTTTACTTCGAGGATATCTTTCATTGATGCTTCCCACGCATCGGCAACAACCTCTTCGCTCGGTGTTCCGATAACGCTCATATAAAATCCGGTGCGGCATCCCATCGGAGAAATATCAATGATCTCCGTGCTCCCTGAGTTGAGATGATCACGCATAAAACCTGCAAACAAATGTTCCAACGTATGGATCCCCTCAGGAGAGAGTGTTTTTTCATTCGGTTTAACAAAACGTAAATCGAAAACGGTAATATCATCCCCCTTAGGAGTTTTCATCCCCTTTGCTTTACGAACGGCAGGTGCTGGCATAATGGTGTGGTCTACACAAAAACTATCGAGTAACGGCATGAAAATCCTTTAATTTCTAACTTTAATGGGAGCAATATTAGCATATTTTATCCCCTCATCGCTATAATTTGACCACTAATAGAAGGATCTAACATTATGACAAGCCTCTTTGACTCTTGCACCGCCGCACAATTTCTAAATGACCCGCTGGGA
>NZ_MIBU01000061.1:0-9295 GCF_001830725.1 Sulfuricurvum sp. RIFOXYD12_FULL_44_77 | reverse complement strand
CTGTTGGAGAGTTTCACCGAGAGGGCATAGGTCGCCTCACGGTAAAACGGATATCGGACAAAATCAGGGGCAATCGTCGCGTTGGTCTCAAACGTCACCCGGTGCCCTTGTGAGATCAGATAGTCGATGAATTCGACAAAAATCGGCTCATTCGCATAGATCAGCGGTTCTCCTCCGGTGAGGACAATATCGACATTGTGCGGAAGCCGATACCCGTTCATAATCCAAATGAGGCTTTGAAGCTCTTCGATCTCCATCCACAAATCGCCGAATCCTTTGCGATCCACCGCATAGACCGTATCGCATCCGAGCACTTCGCGTCCATCAGGGGTGATTTCAGTGCACCCGAATCCCTCGCATTTGAGGTTGCACCCTCCGAAGCGAAAAAAGAGCGACGGGGTTCCGACGTATTTCCCCTCACCTTGTACCGAATAAAAATGCTCAACCAGATACAGCATCTTTATCCCCCCGTCTCATAAAATGCACGGCTAGAGCGTTCAGCATCATCCTCACTCCAGCGGTTCTTTTCAGGTTTGGTACGGATAACCTCTTTGAGGACTAAGGCCGCCTCTTTGATATCGCCGCGACGTACCGCGTCACGGATCGACATCGCTTCATCAAAATACAAGCACGGAATCAAGTTCCCCTCTGCGGTGAGGCGGATACGGTTGCATTTCGTACAAAAATCGTCTTTATGCGGTTCGATAATCCCGAACTCATACCCATCCTCAAGTTTATAATAGTGTGAGGGGGAGTGGCCGTCAAACCCTTCATCTACATAGGTGTAGCGACTACCGATACTGGCAAGAAGCTCATGGCTTTGCATCCCTTTGATATCGACCTCGGCATGAACGTTTTCCATATACTCAATAAAACGTACCGTCATACCGCGAGTTTTGCAGTATTCTAAGACATCGAGCACTTCATTGTCATTGAGCCCCCTCATCGGAACCATGTTGACTTTGACTTTTACTCCGACGCGCAACGCCTCTTCTACCCCCTCCAGCACCTGACGCAAAACATCTTTTTTGGCAATCGTTTCGGCAATCTCGGGTTTAAGCGAATCGATTGAGACATTCAGACGACGCAACCCTGCATCATAAAGTTTTTGAGCAGTGCCTTTGAGCAAAAAGGCATTGGTGGTCATCGCCAAATCGATATCGTTTTTATAATCGTAAATCATTTTGATAAACGTATCGAGGTCTTCTCGCAATAGCGGCTCGCCACCGGTAATACGGATTTTTTTGACCCCTTCGTCTATCGCTACTTTTATAAACTCAAAAAGCTCTTCAAAACTAAGTAAATTCTCTTTTGGTACCCACGAAAACGGTTTTTCGGGCATACAGTATTGGCACCTGAAATTACACCGTTCCGTTACCGAAACACGCAAATAATCAACGGTTCTGCCATAACTATCTATTAACACGACTATCCTTGAAAAAATCCTGATATCAGGAGCAATGCGCGATAGTATCTAAAAGTTGTTGTGAATTTTATTTATTGAAAGAGTTAAGGGGGAAATCCCCGAAGAGGGGATTACTTTTTACCAGCCGCGAACGACTGCGTGACATGCCGTACATGCATTCACGATTTCTGAATACGATTGACTTGCTTTTGAATACTCTTTTTTGTTCAAAGCTTTGAGCAATTCGTCTGATGCAGTGTCAATACGTTTAGCTGCATTAAAAGCGATATTGCTCATATGCTGTTTATCTTTTGGAAGATATTTTTTGCTCGCATCCACATTGTGAAAAAGAGCATTTGCTTTATGAATTTCACTTACACCTGATTTGATCAATGTAGGTGCATTGTACAAAAACCCTTTTTGAACATTGTTCAAACCGTTTTCCATTTGGCTCATATTTAGAACCAATGTTTCATCCGACATTGCACTGACACTAAGGAGTGCCGATAATGCTAGAATTTTAACCATTTTCATCCATTACTCCTTAGTGAACTTCTGACCAGATTTTGCGTTTCCACAAATAAGCCAAGATTGCAAATACTAACGTATAGAACATTACCCATATACCAAGGTTCTCACGCTCAGCTTTTTTGGAATCGCCAATCGATTCCATATAAGCTATTACTTCTTCTTGCGCTTTTTGGTTCAATCCCGTACGCGGCATAGACGTTCCATGAAGCAATACTTGCGGGTCATTGATGAAACTATAAAGATAGTGCTCACCACGACTTTTTATGTATTGAGACAAGTCTGGAGGCGTTGCACCCATGTATGCTTTGATGTTTTCACTCGGTGTTGTCGCTTCAAAACCGGCATACGCCATAGAGTGACAACGTCCACATGCTACTTCATACGTATTTTTATGTGATGCAATACCTGATTTTGCTTTTGGAGCAAGCCCTTGAAAATAACTAACGATATCCATAATTTCTTGAGGAGTCATCCAGTTATAGGCAGGCATAGGGAACGCTTTACCGCTTTCCGGTGTATATTTATGCTGCAAATGCATTGCAGTGACCGGATCAAAAATAAAGTTGGCCAAATAGTTTTTATCGTAAATCCAACCTGCACTGCTCAAATCCGGCGGTACAACGCCGTAACTTGCCGCAGCATCAGCATTAGGCATAACTTGAGGATGTCCTGCCGATTCAATCGAGTGACATGCGACACAGTTTGCTTCTACGAGTACTTTACCGTTTTCAGGATTCCCTTTGATTGACATATCAACATTTTTCAAATCTTTAAACGTAAAGTCGGCCGGAGCAACTTCCGGATGCATTACATGATGTGCATACGGTTCAATTCCATAATAGGTAATGCCGACAAGAGCGACAATAACTGCTAAAATTTTAAACTCTTTCATTATTTGCCCCCCACTTTTTTAGCTTCAGCTTTGGTAATAAACGGAAGTGCTATAAACAATGTCAAAAAGGTCATTGATGAAGCAAAACCTACCCATGCGTTTGCACCGGTCGGAGGCAACTTGCCATACACTGTAAGTACGATTAAGTCTGCCATCAAGAACCAGAACCAGTATTTGAAATAAGGGCGTTGATTAGCCGGTTTCACCATAGGTGAGCGATCCAACCAAGGCAATACAAGGAAAATAGCATTCGCAAAACCAAACGCCATCAATCCTAAATCTTTACCGGATACACCTGCGATCTCAAAGAAGAATCCGCGCAATACTTCATAGCTCCACAAGAAATACCACTCAGGGTAGATGTGTGCCGGAGTTTTAAGGCCGTCTGCTTTATCAAAGTTAACCGGATCCATCGCAAAGTTGTAATGGAAGAAAACCAAATAGAAAAAGAACAGCATAAAGAAACCGAGAACAAAGAAATCTTTTGACAAGAATACCGGCCAGAAAGGGACAACTTTAGACTCTTTTTTATTACCTGCAAGGTATTTTTCCGCTTCTTCGTCGAAATCGAAAAACTCACCCTTTTCATTATTAACATGTGGAAAACGGAGCGCGTAAAAGTGGAATACGATCGCACCGATAATCGCCAACGGAATCAACAATACGTGAAGCATAAAGAAACGGGTTAACGTTGAATCGGAAACATAGAAGTTACCGCGAATCCAAACAACCAATTCATCACCGATAACCGGAATACCACCGAAAATCTCAGTAATAACGTACGCTGCCCAGTATGACATTTGTCCCCATGGAAGCATGTATCCGCTAAACCCTTCTGCAGAGAAAAGCATGAACAAGAGCATACCTGAGACCCAGATCATCTCACGCCCTTTTTTATACGAGCCGTAATAGATACCGGTAAACATGTGGATATAGATTACCAAGAAAACAACCGAAGCACCTACAGCGTGGATATGTCGAAACAACCAACCGTACGCCACTTCTTGCATAATCGTGTAGTTAACACTGTCAAACGCCATATTAACGTCTGGTTTGTAATACATCAAAAGGAAAATTCCAGATACTACCAAGAACGTAAACAATACGGTTAAAAGAACACCCATTGCCCACAAGAAGTTGATATTTTTCGGAATCCAATACTCTGTCATCATCACTTTTGCAAAGTTGACGACGCCTAAACGCTGGTCAAACCACTCGAGCATCGAGTCTGCTTTTTTAAATTCTGCCATCTCGCTCCCCTTACGCTTTCGCTATCATAGCTTTGTATTCAGGACCTTCTTCACCCAAAACAAGCGTTACACCGTCAAGTTTGAACGGCGGAATATCCAGCGGACGCGGTGGAGGTCCGAATTTTTGAACACCGGCATCGGTGAATTCTCCCCCATGACAAGCACATTTAAAATCATGCTGATCGGCACGATAGGCCGGAATACAGCCTAGATGGGTACAAAGACCGATCATAACTGAAAAATAGTGATCACCGATCTTGACATTGCGTCCGTCGGTAGGTTTCATATCTTCCGTATATTTAAGGATAAACACCGGTTTTCCTCGCCATACAGCGATTTCTAATTTATTGGCTTCTAGGCCTGACACGTCTACCGTTGTAAATCCGGCTGACATGACGCTAGGGAGTGGATCCCATGTCTTCTTCATCGCGATGAGCGAGGCAATTCCCCCGACAGCAGCGACTGCACCAAAGGCTTTACCAATAAACCCTCTTCTGCTTTCATCCATCATTGTCATCTCACTTAAGTTGGAAATTTAACTCCCTATCATAAGTTAAAAAGGTTTAAGATTCACTAAATTGAAACTTTTCCTTATGAATTCGATTACTTCAGTGTTACTATTTTTAATTTTTTGATAACTATTTGATGAAGATATTCTTATAGCTTGCATAAGCTGTTCTTGGTTATAACCTTCTACAATAGGGATATTTAGTGCCGTAAAAAGGGGAATAAACTCTCGTGAATAATCGGGACGTTGCATGAAAACAGGTTTTCCGCCACTTGCGAGATTTTGAAGTACCGCCATCGGCGAAGCGGTGACTAAAATCTCACTTTGTCGAATCACCTCATCGTAAGCTTCACACTCATGAATGTGAGCAAAACTCTCTTTTAGAGATTTTTCATACCCTAAGAAATGGTAAAAGCCCATCAAGAGTTCCATATTGTAGGGTTTAAAAAGCTCTTGATGTTTCTCTAAATCTTTCTCATAGTCATCATCACCGAAAAAGAGTGCCATCGGAATTGTTTTCGGTTGCGGCGCATAATAGCGCTCATCCACAACCACCGCGTTACAAATCCCCTCACCTTCCAGATACGGTGAAATCAAAAACTCTTTAGGGTGTTTCGTATCGCTAGCGTCATCACTAATACGGATAAACGAGGGGAAAAATTGGGTCATATCGTCCAATAGCGTCGGATTAATCTCGGCAGAATCAAAAATCATCTTATCACCATGATGCGCGATTTGAGGAATATTGCGGACAAGATCCACACCGACGGAGCGTTTGATACCGTACTCTTTCGCTTCCGCAGCAATCCGAAAATCGGAACAAAGGAGGGTAATATCAATCTCCTTCTGAAGCTCCTTCATAATGGCAACGGCACGGTGAAAACGGTCAAGTCCGATACGGTGCCCCGTGTGGACGTAGTAAAAATATCTCATTTTTTTCCTGCCATTTTAATGTAAATATGTAATATATCCAACGCGGCGGGGGTCATTCCGCTGATCTGCGATGCCGCTTGTAAGGTAGGCGGATTAAAGGTGTTGAGTTTACTCACGATCTCATTGGAGAGCCCTGATACGGATGAAAAATCAAAATTCTCAGGTATAGCGATGTGAAGCATCTTCGACATCCGCTCGATATCATCACTTTGTTTCTCGACGTAACGGGCGTATTTCGCTTCGATCAAAATCTGCTCTTGGATGTACGGGTCAAGTTCTGCGAAACTCGGGATCAGCTTCACCAATTTATCCAGTTCAAAACTCTTACGGGAGACAAGCTGGGTCGCGGTGAGTTTATCGGTGATGTGCTCCTCGTCGATGGAGGCTAAAAATGCGAGAAACTCTTTGTTTGGGGTGTAGATCGTCTCTTCGAGGAGCTTCAACCCCTCAGCGATTTGAGTCCGTTTCGTCTCGATCCGCTCCATTTGAGCATCATCAATGAGCCCCAGAGCGTGACCGTAGCGTCCCAAACGCAAATCAGCCGTCTCTTCGCGAAGCAACAAGCGATATTCGGCGCGGGAGGTGAACATACGGTACGGCTCTTTCGTCCCTTTGGTGACCAGATCATCGATCAAAACCCCGATGTAGGCTTCATCACGACGCAAGATGAGGGGTTCTTTCCCCTGAAGGGAGAGTGCCGCATTGATCCCCGCCATCATCCCCTGCGCCGCCGCCTCTTCGTATCCCGTGGTGCCGTTGAGCTGTCCCGCACAATAGAGATTTTTAACTTTTTTCGTCTCTAGCGTATGTTTCAACTCGGTCGGATCGACATAATCGTACTCGATAGCGTAGCCGTAACGGACGATTTTCGCGTTCTCCATCCCATGCACCGATTGGATCATAGAACGCTGTACATCTGGTGGGAGTGAGGTAGACATCCCGTTGATATAGCACTCGGTATTTTCCGCACTTTGGGGTTCGATAAAGAGATGGTGACGCTCTTTGTCGCGGAAACGGTTGATTTTATCCTCGATGCTCGGGCAATAACGCGGTCCTACCCCCTCGATCTGTCCCGTAAACAATGGCGCGCGGTGGAAATTCCCTTCGATCAAGCTATGAGTCTCTTCGTTCGTGTAGGCGATATAGCACGGAAGCTGTTTTTTGGTACGGGCAAACTCGTGCCGATCGGTACGGAAACTGAACGGATTGGGAAGTTCATCCCCGTCTTGAATCTCCATCACACTAAAATCGATCGAAGAGCTGTCGATGCGGGGGCATGTCCCTGTTTTGAGCCGTCCGACATTGAGTCCCGCTTCGCGGAGTGAGTCGGTAAGCCCTTTTGCGGGGAATTCACCGAAACGTCCCGCTTCTTGGGTAATCTCACCGATATGCACCACACCGTTGAGAAATGTCCCCGTCGTCAAAATCACCTTCTTCGCACGGTATTCATTAAGCAAATGGGTGCGGACTCCGACGACAGAGCCCTCTTCGATGATAAGAGCCGTAACCGTCTCTTGAATCAACGACATATTAGGGGTGGTGAGGATTTTGTTACGGGCGATGATACGGTAGCGATCCATGTCAATTTGAGCACGGCTTCCGCGAACAGCGGGGCCTTTGGTGATATTGAGGATACGAAACTGGATTCCTGCTTCATCGGTCAGCAACCCCATCTCACCGCCGAGAGCATCGAGTTCTCGTACCAAATGCCCTTTTGCGAGTCCGCCGACGGCAGGATTACAGCTGGTTGCCCCCACTTGTTCCGCCAAAATAGAGACCATCAGGGTATTTTGTCCCATGCGTGCCGAGGCGAGTGCGGCTTCAATTCCGGCGTGTCCTCCGCCGACGACGATAACGTCATAGTTCATTATTACTTCTTTTTACGTAAATTATTACTGCAATTATAGCTCCACTTGTTGAAACCTATAAAAAGAGAAAGGAAAAAGTGTCTACAATTAAGAAAATATTTTGATGACAGGTGACACAAATGGATGGCTTAAACACCAAAACATTAGAAGAGCTTCTCAAAAACTACAATCCGGAACCTCTCGAATACGATCCCGAAGTAGATGGAGGAGACGAATACCTCATCCGCGATGAGCTTCTCAAAAAAAAAGAGGAACTCAAAGACGTTGTAAGCAAGCTTAAAGAAAAACAGCGAGAGAGTAGAAAAGTGCGCCGTTAAGTGCGCTTTGTTATAATCCTCCAAAAATTGATTAGGACTCTGTATGCTCCAAAGTGCATTTGATGCTTTTAATAACGCTCACTACGATGAAGCGCTAGAGCTTTTTGAAACGCTCGCCCTCCAAAACAACCCTACTGCCCTCTCATCTCTGGGGTACATGCACCAAAAAGGTCTTGGGGTTGAGAGTTCACTGGAGCGATCTTACCATCTCTATCTCCAAGCCGCCGAACTAAATGAACCTGCCGCCCTTTACAATCTCGCTCTGATGTATGCCGACGGTGTCGTTGTTGCACATGATCAATTCAAATCATACGAATATCTCCTCCGCGCCGCCGTATTGGAATTTCCACAGGCACAGTTTGAAACGGCACTCTCACTGGAGCGGGGTTTAGGATGTGCACAAAATTTCTCCGAAGCGGCATTTTGGTACGAAGAAGCCGCTAAGAGGGGAAATGCCAACGCGTTCAACAATCTCGGCGTCCTCTATAAAGAGGGGCATGGAGTGGTACAAGACTATCCCAAAGCCTTTATCTGTTTCTCCCGCGCCGCTGCGATGAATCTCGCTGAGGCTCAGTACAATCTGGGTCTTATGTACGATCAGGGGTTCGGATGCGAAGCCGATCACGAAACGGCACTCGAATGGTGCCGTAAAGCGGCCTATAACGGTCACGAAAAAGCGAAAACTATTATCCGTTCTTTGCAAGAAGAGGGTAAGATTGTATTTTAACAAGGGAGCACTATGTTTACAGGACTGATTCGGGAGATGGCACACGTGAAAAGCTTCGGCGGGAATCGTTTATCTCTCAAAGCCGCGCACAAACCTAAACTCGGTGACTCCATCGCTATCAACGGCACCTGCCTCTCGGTCGTGAGCATCGAGTCGGATGGATTTAGTGTCGAACTCTCTCCCGAAACCCTAAAACACATTGCTACCGAAAAACTAAGCGGTTCGGTCCACATCGAACCCGCGATGATGATGGGGGATCGGTTCGAGGGGCATATCGTCCAAGGGCATATCGACACGATCGGCACTATCCGCTCCATCACCGACAACGGAAACAGCTACGATGTGATCGTCGATGTCGACTCAGCGTTTATCCCCCTCATCCCTCCGAAAGGCTCCATCACCATCGACGGGATCAGTCTGACGGTCAATGAGGTTATGGGGGATGCTTTTCGCCTCACCATCATCCCGATCACAATGCGCGAAACCCTCTTCGGCAGTTATAAAAAAGGGACACGGGTCAACATCGAAACCGACGTATTCGCCCGCTATATGCGCCATATCCTAACCGCGTCCAAATCCCAAGGAATGAGCTGGAACGATATCGACCATATCAGCTCACTCTACTAACCATGAAAACCGTTGAACTCATAATGATGCTCGCATTTGCCGGCGGGCTTGTCCTAACCCTCTATAAAGTGTATCTCTTTCTCCCGCAAAAGCCTCTCGCTGATGATGATACGACTCCCGAATCGGTCGAGTTGTTGGAGCGAATTATGGTCGAGTGCAACAATGCCCACGAGCATCTGGACGAAGAGTCTCTGTTTCAGATGATGAGTTCACATCACGATTTTGATCCGAAACATT
>NZ_MIBU01000060.1:0-11524 GCF_001830725.1 Sulfuricurvum sp. RIFOXYD12_FULL_44_77 | reverse complement strand
AGATGTAAAACAATCGATTTACCGTTTTCGCGGAGGGGTGAGCGCGCTGTTTCACCAAGTTGCCGAATTGTTCGATGTACGATTGGAACCGCTTAAGGTGAACTATCGCTCCCGCAGTGAGATCGTCGATTTTGTCAACCGTTCTTTTGAGGGAAAAATCAAGGGGTATATTCCTCAACAAAGTCCGCAAAGTTTGCGCGGAGGATATGTCGAGGTGGTAAGCAGCGATGATCTCCTCGAAACCCTCAGTGCGCATATTGCATTATTGATCACTAAAGGGGTCGCTCCCGAAGAGATCGCTGTTTTGACAGCGACCAACAAAGACGGCAGTGCGGTGGAAGAGGCATTGAGTGCTAGGGGATATGATGTGGTGACCGAGACGACCGCGCGTCTTATAGCACAGCGGAGTGTCCGCGCTATTATCGAGTATCTTCGCTTTTGCTATTTCGGTGAGTCGATCTACCGCGCTAATTGTGCGGCACTGCTCGGAGTTCAGAGTGAGCAGATCGAGCGAATGGGTATGGATGAGGTATCGACCGCTGCTATCGCCTTTGTTCGAAGATTTCGTATTGCGGATAAAAGTGCTCTGATGTTTATCGAAGTGCTGCGGGGATATCGTGATATCGAAGAGGTCGTTTTTGAGATTGACCGATTGGAAAGCACCTCTCCTCAGAGTGATCTTAAAGGGATTCGGATTATGACGGTACACAAGTCCAAAGGGCTGGAGTTTGAGCACGTTGTTGTCCTCGATCGACTCGGAACGGCGAGAAGCCATAACGATGCTATCGTCTATGAGTATGAGGGGGCGCAGCTTCGGGGGATCCATTATCGTATCAAAGGGCGTGAAGCACTTGATCCTGACTACGCTAAGGCATTGGAGGCGGAGAAGAGAGCTTCGGATGAAGATCAGCTTAACGCGCTGTATGTGGCATTGACCCGTGCCGTGGAATCACTGATGGTGATAACCAAAATGAAAAGCTCATGGTTTGATCCGTTGGAATTGACTGCATCGGTGCGGGGAGAGTTAGAGGTACAAACACAAAAAACCTCCCCTGCGGAACCGATAAAAGCAGCCCCTTTTAAAGGGTTAGTGTTCGGTACACAAGAAGCGACTCTCCGGGCTCATAAAGAGGCAACACACGATTATGCGGCGGTTCAATTTGGACTGGCACTTCACTATACGCTAGAGATGATGGGAGATTTTACCTCTGCATCCCTCACTATCGCACTTGAGTCAACCCGCAACCGTTATGGTGCAGTGCTCGCTCTCGGTGCGATGGAAGAGATTGAAAAGAGAGTAGGGTTTTTGATCGGCGATGAAACGTTTCACCGCTTAATAGAGGGGAATGTGCGTAAAGAGCAGATGATACGCCATAAGGGGAATCTCGGGGTCATTGATCTTCTGGTAGAGGGTGAAAAAGGGTGGGTCATCATCGATTACAAAAGCGGACGCGAAGAGGAACAGAAACATCGCGAACAGGTCACCCGTTATTGCGAAGCGATACGCCTATCCACAGGTGGCGAAACCGAGGGATATTTGTGTTATCTCTTGGATGATCGGTGTGAATGGATTAAGTGCTTATAAAAAACTTAATTTAAGCAGATTATAAGTTTAAGCTGGTACAATTGCGCCACTATTTATAGAGACTTTAGAAGGAGACTCAAGATGAAATTTACTAAAATTGCTTCACCTGAGCAAATCGACCGTAAATGGGTTTTGATCGATGCAGAAGGGAAAACATTCGGTCGTTTGATGACTGATGTTGCTGCCCGTCTTCGCGGAAAAGACAAACCTTACTTTACACCAAATGTTGACTGTGGTGACTTTGTTATTATTATCAATGCATCTAAAATCGTAATTAACGGTGGCGGAAAATTGGCTACAAAAGAATATCACACGCACAGCGGTTACTTCGGTAGCGTTAAAAGTGTAAAAATGACAGAGCTTTTGGCGACTAACCCAGAAAAACTCTTTAAACTCGCAGCTCGCGGTATGCTTCCTAAAACAAAATTAGGTCGTGCGATGTTGAAAAAACTAAAAATCTATGCAGGTGCTGAACACCCTCACTCTGCACAGATCGCTAAGTAAGGATAAACGATGGCAAAAACGTATGCAACCGGCAGAAGAAAATCTTCGATCGCTAAAGTATGGCTTGCTCCGGGTACAGGTAAAATCACTGTAAACGGTCTTTCCCTCGACGCATGGCTCGGTGGTCTTGAAGCAAAAAAATTGCGTGTTACTCAACCGCTTTCTTTGACTAAACAAGATACATCAGTAGACATCACTGCTTCAACTATGGGTGGTGGTTTTTCAGGACAATCTGATGCACTTCGTCACGGTATCTCTCGTGCACTTTGCACATTTGATCCGTCTTTCCGTGCTATCTTGAAACCGTTTGGTATGCTTACACGTGACTCACGTATCGTTGAGCGTAAGAAACCGGGTAAACGCAAAGCGCGTCGTTCTCCTCAATTCTCAAAACGTTAATCGTTCTCTTTTCCCTCTTTGGGAAAAGATTTTCTTCTCTTCTTTTTGTATAAACTCTACAGCTTTTTTATTTCTGAATCAAAAAATTGTTCAAGCGTTTTTTTATCTTCATTCGTTAAAACAGCATTCTCATGCATCAAAAGATAGTCGCTTTTTGGCATCATCTCATTTCTAATCAGTTTTTTTGCACGCTCTAATCGCTCTAACTTTACGTTAGTATCTATGGCTTCCCAATGTGAAAAATTAAGTGCCGCTCGTCCCTCTTCTATATTGGCGGACATCACCCAAGAGAGTGGAGCAACATTGTGGTACCACGGGTATACTGTTTCACTTGAATGGCAGTCGTAGCATGAGGTTTTGAGTATACTCATCGTCTTTGCATCCGTATGTAACGCAGCAGCGTCATCCACCTTCGGATTATGAAAATCGGGTCTGATGAACTGCAGTAGTATCGCGCTCCCCAATCCCCAATAGAGTAGTTTCTTCATCGGTAAAGCTTTTTATTGTACATATCATCCATGACCGTTACAAACGCCAACGCGTCACGTTCGAGCTCTTTGTCATGAGCTACCGGGAGTAGGCGATCCTTCTCATAGATAAACGTTTCGGCCCCTTTGTTGGGTTGAATGATCGCGACTTTATTATGGTGGCGAAGGGCAAAACTATCATTGAACAGCATCAGGGCTACCTCTTGCTTTTTATCACCGTAAATGGAGTGACCTAAAATAGGATAGGTGAGATTGACACCGATAAGATCCAACGCGGTGGCTAAGACATCGGGCTGGGTGGAGAGGGTCTCATATTTTTGAGGTTTTATCCCCTCGCTGATGATAAGGGCGGGAATATGAAACATAGTGACGGGGACAAGATCATCCCCGTAGACGCGGATATTATGATCGGCAACGACGACAAAAACGGTATCTTTATAATACGACTCTTTTTTGGCAAGTTCAAAAAGACGTCCGATGGCAAAGTCTGCGTATTTAACCGCATTTTCGACCCCCTGTTTCGGTTTTCCGGAGATAAAATCTATTTTTCCCTCGGGCAGTTCAAACGGAGAGTGGTTGGAGGATGAGAACATCACGCTGACAAATTTTTCTCCTTTGAGGGCGTGTGCTTTAAATTTTTCGTTCGCTTTGAGGACCAAATCTTCATCACTGACCCCCCATGTACTGACGAAACCAGGGTTTTCATAATCTTTTTGTTCGATCACTTCATCAAAGCCGTTCCCCATATACCAGCTGCGCATATTGTCAAATCGCCCCTCGCCGCCGTAAATAAAGCTCGATTTGTAGCCAAGCGGTTTGAGAAGAGACGCGACGGTGAAAAAATCGCTTTGGGATTTATTACGCTTTACGACCCCCTCACCCGGAAGCGGCAAATATCCCGAACTCATCCCCGCCAACCCTTGGATACTGCGCGTCCCGTTGCTAAAGAGGTTGGTAAAAGCGATCCCCTCATGGGAAAGCTTTTCGAGGTTCGGGGTGATAGTAGCGTCCCCTCCGCTAAATCCTACGAATTGGCTCCCCATCGATTCTTGGATAAATATGACGAGGTTTTTAGGTTTTTGAGAGGGAAAATGGGTCGGTTCAAGGCGGCTAAAGGGGCGTTCACCGCTCCCAATTAGATGGAGCTTTGCCCCTACCCGTGCATACGCTTCGCTAAGCCCTATTTTCCCGTACGGCTTCACCAAATTTTCTTCTCTGGTATAGCTCTTGTAGGCGTATCCGATGGAGTAGAGGGAGTTTTTGGCAATTTCGTTTGCCATACGGTTAGTGCTGTAGAGGGCATCGGAGATGTTGGCTGGGCGATGACCGAATGAGGAGCGGATTCCGATGAAAAGAACGGCAACTACAATCGGAAACAAAAGGAGCCGTTTCCATAGAGGTGTTTGGATCGCTTCAACCAAACGCAGCGGTGAAAAACGGAGATACCCCCACGCCATTACAATGAGCATCCCGAGTGCAACAGCCAATTGCAACGGATACTCTTTGAGGATCATCGAGGTGACCTCTTGGGGGTATTTGAGATACTCAATAAAAAGGTAGTTCGGGCGGACATCGTATTGAGCGACAAACGGGAAGGTCGCATTTTCGATATACAAAGCGATAAGTAGAAAAATAAGGACGTAACCGTTCAGAAAGCGTCCTACATATTTCGCGAGAACCTGAGGGGTAATGGAGAGCAAAAGAGCCGGAATGATAAGAATGATCGAAGCGGCCATTGTATCGAGTTTTAACCCGTACAGAAACGATAACAGCGATTCACTAAAGCTGATATCCTCTAAACGATCGAAGTAGAGGCCATACAGTCCCAGCCGTCCGAGAAAAAAGAGTGCGATAAACAGGAGATAAATTTTGAGGAGTTCACGAAGCATACAGTCAGGTTCCTAATAATTAATGATACGCAATTATAGGGTATAAATAGATAACTCTCGAGTAATGCTATAATCTCACCTAAAAAATGAGCACGGATTGAAACTTTTACTACTTCTTTTACAGAGTGTTTGGCTCATCGCATCGACACTTCATCTAAGTGCCTCCTCTAACCCTGCACGTCTTAACCCTCTGATTGCCACCGATTCGGCAAGTTCGTCTATCGCCGGATTTGTTTTTAATTCTCTTGTCAAATACGACGAGAGTGGTCACAAAATCATCGGGGATTTGGCCGAGTCCTACCGTTTTATCACTCCGAAAGAGATCGAGTTCAAGCTTCGTCGCGGGGTAAAATGGCATGACGGTAAGCCATTTACCTCTAGGGATGTCTTGTTCACCTATAATCTGATTAAATCGCCGACGACCATAACCCCCTACGCTTCCGATTTCAGGGTTATTAAAGCGGTCAAAGTCATTGATGAGTATACCCTTCGCGTCGTGTATGAAACCCCCTATTTTAAAGCGTTGGAAATATGGATGATGGGGATTGTCCCAAGTCATATTCTCAAAAATGAAAAAGATATAATGGGTTCACGATTCAATACCGCGCCTATCGGAACAGGGCCGTATATCCTGAAAAAGCTGGAGTTTTCCAAACAGATTGTTTTGGAAGCCAACCCGAATTATTTCGAGCATCCTCCGAAGATTCAGAAAATTGTCTTTCATGTCATCAGCGACCCGATGACCCGATTTCTGATGCTGAAATCGGGTCAAATCGATGTAAGTTCACTGGAGCCGATGCAGTATGAACGGCAGTTGGACAGATCGTTTCATCAAAAATTTGCAACGTTGGAACTCCCCTCCCATAGTTATACCTATCTGGGATTTAACCTCAGGCTGAAAAAGTTTCAAGATTCCAGAGTCCGAGAAGCTCTCTCCTTGGCGATTGATCGTGAGGCTTTGATCGACGTATTGTTTTTAAAGCATGGCAAGGTTTGTACCGGCCCTTTTTTGCCGGGAAGCAAAGGATTTAATGAAAGTGTCAAAGCTCCCAAGCGTGATTTGCTAAAAGCAAAAGCGCTCCTCAAAGCCGCAGGGTACGATGCCGCTCATCCGCTGGAATTTGAGATTGCCACGTCAAACTCGAATGCGATCCGTCCGTATGCCGCCGAGATTTTGCAGCAGCAGCTTCATGGTATCGGGGTAAAAGTGACACTTCGGGTGATGGAGTGGCAGGCGTTTTTGAATACGGTGGTAGCCCCTAGAGAATTTGATGCGGTGTTGTTGGGGTGGTCCCTGTCGCTGACCCCCGATCCGTATGCTCTCTGGCACTCTGAGAGCGATGTTCCCGGAGGGTTTAATCTTGTGGGGTACCATTCGGCGCGTACCGACACTCTGATAGAACAGATGGAAAATTCGACCGATCCGGAGAGGATTGCCTCCTTGCAGCGGCAAATTTTTGCTCAAATTGCAGGGGATAACCCGTATCTCTTTTTGGTGATCCCTAATGAGATCAATGTCTATAGCCGATCGATCAAAGGGATAAAACCGAGTATTAACGGCATTTGGGAAAATTATATCGATTGGGAAAAAAAATGAAAAAAGTGATTTTATTTGATTTAGACGGGACGCTGATCGATTCGACCGAAGCGATTTTGGAGAGTTTTCACCACTCCCTGCGAACCCATGGGTCTGAAAGCGGCATCAGCGATGCGATGATCACCTCGCAGATAGGGCATACTTTGGAGACGATGTTTGAGGGTGTCGGAGTTGAATCCGAAGCGATTGATGCGCACGTGGCGACCTATAAACTCTATTATCGGGAAATTTCACGGCAAAAGACCATGTTATTGCCGGGAGCATTGGAAGCAGTGCATGAAGCCTCCTTGTTTGCCCGTTTAGGAATTGTGACGACAAAAACAGGGCTTTATTCGCGTGAACTGATGGAGTATTTTGAGATGATGCACTATTTCGAGGTTTTGGTAGGACGTGAGCATGTTGACAATCCAAAGCCTCATCCCGAACCAATTTTTAAAGCACTTGAGCAGATGGGAAATCCTATACAGAGTGTGTGGATGATCGGAGATACCCGACTTGACATAGAAGCTTCCAATCGTGCCGGAATAAAATGTGTCGCTGTTACGAGCGGATACGATAATGCAGAACAATTGCTAACATTAACAGATATTATAAAACCCAATGCTCTTGAAGCGGTAAAATATATCGCGCAGAGGGGATGAAAGTAACATTTTATCTTTGGTTTTGCAGCTCACAACGACTGAAAAGCTACATTTAAGAGCAACTTTCATAGAATACACGTATTGATAAAATTCAACTTAAACTTAAGTCAGAGGGAGAATTCATGCTAGAGATTCGATGGCATAGTCGAGCCGGACAAGGTGCCGTAACCGGTGCAAAAGGTCTAGCCGATGTTGTATCTACCACCGGTAAGCATGTACAGGCATTTGCGTTTTACGGATCAGCAAAACGTGGAGCTGCAATGACAGCGTACAATCGTGTCGATGACAAAGTCATTTTAAATCACGAAAAATTTATGAGTCCTGACTATGTTTTGGTTATCGACCCTGCATTGGTATACGTTGCAGACATTACGGCAAATGAAAAAGAGAATACAACTTACATTATTACAACACATATGAGTACGGAGGAGTTGGTTGCATCTCAACCGAAGCTTGCCGGTAAAAAAGTGTATACCGTTGACTGTATCAAAATCTCTCAGGAGACGATCGGAAAGGCGATACCTAATACCCCTATGTTGGGTGCGTTGATGAAAATATCGGGAATGTATGACATGGATTTTTTCAAAGAGAATATGATTCGTGTACTTAAAAAATTGCCACAAAAAATTATCGATGCCAACATGATCGCGATTCAACGCGCGTATGATGAAGTGAAATAAGGAGCACATGATGGAAAAAAAAGGATGGGATGAGTTCGAAATCGGTGCCATGCTCCGAACGTTTGACGGAGCCGTAACGGATATCGCAACAACACTTCCCGAAAACCGCCCCTACTCACAATCAAGCTCATTTACGGCGAGCGTAGCGGATTGGCGTATTGAAAAACCTTTGTTCAACAAAGATTATTGTATCGATTGTCAGTTTTGCTGGGTATATTGCCCTGATATGTCGATCATTTCACGTGATAAAAAAATGGTCGGTATCGATTTTGACCACTGTAAAGGGTGCGGGATCTGCGTTCAGGTTTGTCCTACAAACCCGAAATCTCTTTTGATGTTCTCAGAACAAAAAGATGAAGAAGCGGCACTTGCCGAATGGCCTAAAAAAGAGAAAAAAGACCAATCAGAAGAACCAAAGGAAGACTAATGGCTGATACTATGGAACTACGCGATATCGAGGTTTGGGACGGTAATATGGCAGCGAGCCATGCGCTTCGCCAAGTGCAAGTGGATGTTGTTGCTGCATACCCGATTACTCCATCAACCCCTATCGTAGAAAATTATGCCGGATTTACGGCAAACGGCTATGTAGACGGCGAATTTGTTATGACCGAATCTGAGCATGGTGCAATGTCATGTTGTATCGGTGCGGCAGCTGCGGGGGGACGTGTCGCAACGGCTACCAGCTCGCAAGGGTTTGCTTTGATGGTAGAGACGTTGTATTCTGCATCTGGAATGCGTTTGCCGATCGTTTTGAATGTTGTAAACCGTGCTATCGGTGCGCCGCTTAACGTTAACGGTGACCACTCTGATATGTATATGGGACGCGACAGCGGCTGGATTCAACTCGATTCGTATTGCCCGCAAGAGGCGTACGATTTGAACTTCATCGCTTTCAAAGTATCTGAAGATCATGATGTTCGTTTGCCGGCAATGGTTCACCAAGACGGATTTATGACCTCTCATACAGCGCAAGGGGTTCATACTCTGAGCGATGAGGCAGCATTCAATTTTGTTGGTGAGTATAAACCGATGAATGACATGCTTGATTTGGATCATCCGGTAACCCATGGGGTTCAAACGGAAGAAGATTGGCATTTCGAGCACAAAGCACGTCAACAACATGCCCTGATGACAGTGGTTATCCCTAAAATTGAAGCGGCGTTTGCCGAATTTGAAAAATTGAGTGGACGAAAATACAACCTTGTTGAAACTTACAATATGGACGATGCTGAAGTAGCGGTTGTATGTATGGGAACATCGGTAGAAACGGCGCGTGAAGTAGCCGCAGAGATGCGTGCTCAGCATGGAATCAAAGCGGGTGTCGTCGGTATCCGCGTTTTCCGTCCGTGGCCGCTAGAGCAAATCGCAGCCGTATTGAAAGATGTTAAAGCGATCGCGGCATTGGATCGTTCAAGCCCGCATGGTACTGTTGGAGCCTTATTCAATGAGATTTCAGGGTCATTGTTCAACACCGATACGAAAACAGTTCTTACGAACTATATCTACGGATTGGGCGGACGTGATTTGACCAAAGCACACTTAGTGAGTATCTTCACGGATCTCAAAGCAAATGCGGATGCTGGTAAAGTAACCACTCCATTGCAACAATACATCGGTCTTCGCGGACCGAAACTCTCTTTTTTCTAAGGAGCCCCAATGTCAGAAATGAAAAAAATTAAAAACCTCAAAGACTTCTCCACTTCGGCGGATCGCTTTGAAGGGGCTAACCTTCTTTGCCCGGGTTGTGCTCACTCGATTATCGTTCGTGAAGTACTCAATGCTACTAATGACGATTTGATTCTTGCAGCATCAACAGGATGTTTGGAAGTATGTACGGCAGTTTATCCGTATACCTCTTGGGATGCATCATGGATTCACATCGGATTTGAAAACGGCTCATCTGCGGTAGCGGGTGCGGAAGCGATGTATAAAGCGCTTAAAACCAAAGGGCGTTTGAAACAACCGGATCGTGTCCCTAAATTTGTTGCATTCGGCGGTGACGGTGCGACGTACGATATCGGATTCCAATGGATTTCAGGATGTTTTGAACGCGGACACAACATGATGTACGTTTGTTTGGACAATGAAGTGTATGCAAATACAGGTGGACAGCGCTCAAGTTCGACTCCGATCGGTGCATCGGCAACGACGACTCCTGCAGGACGTGTTAGCTACGGTGAAAAACGTAACAAAAAAGATATGATGGCCATTATGGCGGCACACGGTGCCCCTTACGTAGCTCAAGTTGCTCCGAACAAATGGAAAGACATGGTGGCTAAAATCCAAAAAGGGTTTGCAGCTGAGGGTCCCGTTTATATCAATGCGATGTCAGCGTGTACGACGGAGTGGAAATTTGCTCCGGAAGATACCATCTCTATCTCTGATTTGGCAACCGATTCATTGGTTTTCCCATTGTATGAGATTATTAATGGAACACAGCTAAACATCACGTACCGTCCGAAAAATATTATTCCGGTACGTGATTATCTTGGTGCACAAGGGCGTTTTAAACACCTTTTCACCAAACAATACGAATACCTTATCGATGAGTGGCAAACACGTGTCGATGCAAAATGGGATTATCTCCAACGTCGCGAAGAGGCAGGCGTCTAACGACACCTGCTCTTCCTCTTTTTCCTCCGTATACTTTTAAATAATCTTTTTTATATTATTGGAACTCTCTTTGCTTCTTTTACCAAAATAACTATTTTGGATTGAATCATGTATCGTATGACCTATAACCATTTAAATAACTCTGGGTGCTCTGCACGGGGCATCGCAAAGCGCGAAAGTAAAGAAGAGTTGCTTAAACTTGCCGAAGAACTCAAAGAATCGATTTGTAACGTTGATATCCGTCCTATAGAGGGAACTATAGAAAAGCGCCTCCCAATGGAGCTCTTTTTGAATATGAAAGAGTTACGGTGAGCCGTTACTTTCTCGTACTCGATGCGGGAACGGGAAGTATCCGCGCCATTATTTTCGATACCCTCGGAAACCAAATTGCCATAGCACAGTACGAGTGGGAGCATATTGCCGAGTCAGGTATTGTGGGATCGATGGGATTTGATTTTGTACGTGGATGGGAACTTGCTAAGCGGTGTATCCGAGAATCTATCACTGCTTCAGGGATCAGCCCTGCCGAGATCGCGGCGGTTTCTGCCTCGAGTATGCGCGAGGGGATTGTCGTTTATGATGGCGATAACCGTGAGATATGGGGAGTAGCGAATGTCGATGGTCGCTCAGGTGCGGAAGTTGCGTATCTCAAAAAAGAATATCCAGCATTAGAAAGAGAGAGCTATGCTATCAGCGGGCAAACCTTTGCCCTCTCTGCCGCACCGAGACTGCTGTGGCTGAAAAACAATCGTCCCTCAGTGTATGAGAAAGCCCGCTATTTTACGATGATCAGTGATTGGATACTTTTCAAGCTTAGCGGGGAGCTAGCGTCTGAGCCTTCCAATGCGGGAACAGCGGGAGCTTTTAGCCTGAAAAATCGTACTTGGGATAAAGCTGAGTTCGAGAGATGCGGGCTGAAAGATCTATTTGTCCCGATACGCGAGAGCGGAGAGGTGTTAGGTCATATCAGTGCAGAGGCCTCTGCCCAAACCGGACTAAGCCGTGATACCCTCGTGGTGATGGGAGGCGGGGACGTTCAGATAGGCACAGCAGGATTAGGAGCGTCGAAGCTCGGTGATGCGGTGGTGCTTGGAGGGAGCTTTTGGCAGCAGGTGGTCAATATCC
>NZ_MIBU01000059.1:0-9906 GCF_001830725.1 Sulfuricurvum sp. RIFOXYD12_FULL_44_77 | reverse complement strand
AGCCCTATCGACCATGAAGCACAAGAGCGTGCAGAGAACTTATACCGACTAATGTACGATATCAGGAGAGATGTGAGTTTAGTACGTGACGGTGAAAAAAGTGCGTTGGAGCGATTTGAAGCGATCCGATTTACTTCGATCAAACACGCAAACAAAGAGAAACCTCTGCTGGATGAGACCGATATTAACGTTGTTAAAATAGTGACGAAGCGATGGATTTACGACTATGTCTCACTAGATCGAAGTCTCTTTGAAGCGCGCGTTATCCACGAGTACCGTAATGAAATTCTCCGCCGTGAGCGGGAAAAAAATAACGTATTAGCCGCTCCGCTCAAAGCTAAACTTCTCCGTTCGGTAAAAGAAAAATGATCACCCTTCCCACCTCTTTGATCGATCGTGACGATTTGAGCCTCTTAGAGCGCGCGCTACTCCCTCTCATCGCCCGTCATACGCAACAATGGGGAGACAAACCCGGAGATGTCGATGCCTCTACCCTCGCACAAGCACTCCGTAATACCCCTAGAGAAGTGATCGAAGCACTCGATGGTATGGTGAAAAAAGGGATTCTAAAAACCCTCCGACGCAAAACCGATCAGGGGATGATGATCTACTATACCTTTGCCCCTGTTTCCGTCCTCACATCTGCGGTTGTAACCCTCAGTGCAACCGAATACAGCGATAGCAACTATTTTCTTAACCTCTCAAATGAAACATACGCAGAGTTACACGCATATGCACTTGAGCTATGTGATCGCGAGGGATTACGACGAGAGTTATTCGAAGATTTCAATTTGTACCAACGGAGTCAAAACCGCCGATCTTTCGATTGGTGTGCCGAGTTCGAGCGGTGGGTACGCCGTGAAATCGCTTCCAATGCGCCGGTTTTAGCATCGGCACAAGAGCTTGCCGAAACCAAACCGACTATGGAAGAGTTTGAAATGGCGCAGTATTTTATCCGCCATCTCGCCTCCATTGATCCACAGTTCGAAATGCCGGACAATGTTCAAAGCTGGGCGAAGCAGATTAAAATTCTCCTTGATACGGAAGGATACACTCTACTCGATATCAAATCGGCGATTGACTGGCTCTTCAGTGCCAAAGGGGACTGGTTCCGCCCCAATGTTCCCGATGCTTACCATTTACGTAAACATTTCAAACGGCTCATATCCAATACCCGTTCATTTCGTGACGGGAAGCCCCGTCTGCCGGATGGGGTTAATATCTTCGATATTATCGGGCGAGAATAAACTCTACCCGTCGATTTTTCGATCGTCCCTCTTCGTTCTCATTGGAAGCAACAGGATCGGCATCGCCCATCCCTTTGACGGTAATAGCACCTGCATCAACTCCCTGTGTCAATAGATAATCGGCCACCATTTTGGCACGTGCTTCAGAGAGAATACCATTCGTCGCATATTGTGCCTTAAGGCGTTGAGGAGGGATATTATCGGTATAGCCGTTAATGGTTACCGATTTGTATTCACCCATTTTAAAAAGCTTCGCCCATTCACGCAGACGTTCTTTTCCTACTTCACTCAAAGCAACAACCCGACTCTCAAATAGTTGAAAATTTCGGAAATACTGAGCCGGAGCTGGGGCGATAACAACCGGATTCTCTACTATCGGCTTTTCAACCGCCGCTACAGGTACTATTTCAGCTTTTGGTTCTACCACCGCTACCACAACAGGCGTTTCCGGCTCGACACTAACCGGTTTTTTTACCTCTGCCACTTTTACCGGTGCGACAGGCTTGATCAACTCTGCCATTGCGACAGCACTCTGCCCCGGCTTTAATCTCTCAAGCTCCATCATCACGCACGCCCCTTTGACATCGCGGACGGTGAGGGTGTAGGTGTTCCCTTTACGATCCCATTGCGGATTTTTGAGAGGTTTGAGGTCTTGATCCAACCCCTGATATTTTCGGACACCGTACCCTTTTGGGACATTAACGGTGAGGATATTCTCCGCCGTTACACAATCACTGCTCCCCTTGCAATCCCCTCCGCTAAGGAGGATTTTCACGATGCCGTTTTCTTCAGAGACCAAAAAGTCATCTCTAAAGGCACGTTGAAGATAGGAGTAGCGATCGGTATTGGCAAAAGAGAGCTTCGTCATCCCCTCTTTTGTTTTTTCAATAGTATGCGTGGCGGGACGGACATACACGATACGATCCGCATCAAACCCTTTCTCAAACATGAATCCGTAATTTTTATTTTTATCACCTTGATAATTAAAATGAAAAATACCCTCTGAGAAATCGGCTTGCGGATAAAAAATCATCTCAGAAACATCTGCTGAAATAGGACTCCAGCTCAACCATAACCCTAGTAATCCGACTGCTATTTTAGTTTGCATTATCACCTCATTGTAATAAAGGGATGATACAATAAATCAAACCAATTTTCGGTTAAAGGTGCGACAATGAATCTACTCTCCCTTTTTCTAAATCATACTCTCACTACTGCTACCGTTCAATATGCACTCGACATAACCCTCGTACGCGGAGTCGAAAACGGTTATTACGGCAAAAACGAGACCCTTCATGTCGTATTGGCACCGTTTGGCGTTCTAACTCTGATTGCTGAAGAGAAAAAAGAGATACTCAACGCCCTCTCCTTGCTCAACATTTCATTGGATTCACAAAACCTCATCACCCAAGATTATCCGATCCATATTAATCCTCAGCTTGATACACTTTTTGAAGTGACCAATGAAGCCATTACATTGCGTGAAGCTTCCATACTGAATCTAAACGTTATCGCCCTCGCAATTTCCCAAAGCGTCGGATTGGAACACTATGAAAAACGGCTCGATACCCTCTTCTCCCAAAGCCGCCGTATCGTCGAATCGATCCATACCTTCTCCATCAGCCGCCGTTCCCATCTGATGCAGTTTGCCAAACGGCTCGCCCTCACCCGCCACGACATGGTGAGTAATCTGCTGTTGCTCGACAAACCCAATATCCTGTGGGACAACGAAGATGCCGAAACCCTTTATATACGACTCGCATTCATCCTCGAGCTTAACGATCGGCATGAAATTGCCCTCTCCAAACTCTCTCAAATCAAAGAGGATGTCATGCTGGTTATGGACATTATTAACCATAAAAAAAGTGAATTTTTAGAATGGATTATTATCATCCTCATCGGTGTCGAAATCGTTATGGGGGTTATTGACTTTATCCGCTAGCGTGGACTATATTTATGCTACAATAATTCCCTACACTTTGGAGGTGATACGAATGATGAAAAAGTTACTTGTTTTAGCGGTTCTTGGAGTATCGGCATTGTGTGCTGCCGATGGAGCTAAACTTTTTGGAGCTAAATGTGCCGAGTGTCATGGAGGTGACGGTAAAGAGGCCTCTATCTCCGGAAAAGCGATCGCCGGAGACACTACCGCATTGAGTAAACTCACAGGATACAAAAGCGGCACCTTCGGGGGTGAGCAAAAAGCAACTATGCAGGCTTCTCTTGAGGGGTTGAGTGACGACGATTTAAAAGCCATCGCAGCTCATATCGGAACACTCAAGTAAGAGTTATCCCAACAGTTTTTCAAACTCCTCCGCCTTCACCGGCGGACTTTTAAAATACCCCTGATACATTGTACACCCTTTTTCTCTCAAGAAATCGATCTGTTCTATCCGCTCCGTCCCCTCAGCCAAAACTTGAAATCCTAATGCCTGCCCCATCGCGATAATAGCGGTAACAATCGCCATATCATCACGTTCATACGGGATATCATCCACAAAACTTTTATCGATTTTAAGAACATCTATCGGAAAACGTTTGAGATACGAGAGGGATGAATATCCCGTTCCGAAATCATCGATCGCCAAACGGATACCGTGTGCACGTAGAGAATGGAGCATCGTCACCGTCTCTTCTTCGCGCTGCATCAACGCACTCTCGGTAAGTTCAAGCTCCAGCCGATCGGCCGGATAACCACTTTTTTTAAGAGCCGTCTCAACCATAAGCGGTACATTTTGATGCCGTACCTGATGGGCCGATACATTGACCGCCAAGGTGAGTCTATGTCCTTTATCGAGCCAAATTTTTCCCTGTCGGCATGTTTCGTTTAATACCCACTCCCCAATTTCCCCGATAAGTCCGATCTCTTCGGCAACATGGATAAATGCACTAGGCATAACGAGCCCTCGCATCGGGCAATTCCACCGTATTAGTGCCTCAGCTCCGACAATACGCCCTGTCTGCATATGAACCTGCGGCTGATAATAAACTTCAAACTCTTGATTTAGTATCGCACGTCGCAAGCGGGTCTCGCATTCGATACGCCGCCGCGCCGAATCGGTCAGTTCATCCGTATAATAGTGATAGACTCCCCGCCCCTCTGCTTTAGCTTTATAAAGTGCCGCATCACCATGTTGGAACAACATAGCGGCATCTGCCCCGTGATCCGGGAACAATACGATTCCGGCACTTGCCCCGACATGGATGAGGGCACCGCCTGAGAGTCGATACGCTTCAGCCAATGTACCCAACATCTCTTGGGCTAAACGCCCCGCATCTTCAGGATGGGTGATAGTTTCAACGACGACCGCAAACTCATCCCCCCCCAAACGGCCGATCAAATCACCCTCTCGCAGACGTGAAGAGAATCTTTTTGATACCATTTGTAAAAGTTCATCTCCCGCACTGTGCCCATAGCTGTCATTGATATCTTTAAAACGGTCTAAATCAAACATCAAAAGAGCTATTTGCGTTTTATTCCGATTCGCCTTGTCAATCGAATTTTGTAAATGCGCATGAAGCAGCCCGCGATTTGCCAAACCCGTAAGCGGATCAAAGTTGGCTAAAATTTCCAGCTGTTCTTCATGCTTTTTACGTTCACTTATGTCGCAATAAACCGCCATCATATAGGGATGGTTTAAAAATCTAATGGCGACAACATTCACTAAAATATCGAGCAATTCACCATTTTTAGCCTTATGTTTGGTTTCAAAACAATCTCGACCGTTTTGTATAATAGATTCAATGCGACGGCGTGTTTCGTGGGGAAATTCGATCGCTTCATAATCCGAAATGGTAAGTTCTGAAAACTCATCGGAGGTATACCCCAAATGCTCATACGCGGCACGGTTAAATTCTACCGCCCTCATCGTAACCGAGTCAATCAGCACTACCCCATCGGGAAGTGCTTCAAACAAGGTCCGGAGCTTCAGTGCATTTTGTTCGCTTGATATTTTTTCCGCTTTTAGCTCGTTTTTGCGCTCTCCGATTTTAGCAATCGTCTCATTCTTCTGATCGATCACCCGAAGGAGAAATTCAAAATAAGCCCCATTGATCGCGTGCAAAACATCATGACGGCTCAGTAGTCCAACGAGGTTTTCACCCTCATCGACAACGATAAGCTGATGAACGCCATGTTCTTCCATCCGTGCTGCCGCCTCTTGGAGAGGGGTCCCCTTTTGGATGAAATGAACATTGCGAAGGAGCAGTTTTTCTATTTTTATATCGTTTGAGTTCCCCTTAAGCGCATACCACTGTGCGATATCCCGCTCTGTCACGAGACCGACAGGTTGAGCTCCGCGAAGGACAACCGCATAGTCACATTTACGCTCATGCATCATGTCCGCCACTTCAAAAAGAGGGCTCTCCAATGAGACAATTAAGGGTGAGCCGCTCATCGCATCTGCGACAAGTTTAAATTTTCCCAGCTCTTCAAACCCGATATGACGGAGGAAATCTCCCTCGCTTACCACTCCGACAAAACACTTCTGTGCATCAACGACGACTAAATGACGATACCCTTTGTCTTCCATTATCGTATAGGCATCATGCAAATAGATACTCTCTTCAACGCAAAAAGGTTCAAGAGTCATCACCTCACGTAACGGCTTTTCAAGATTGATGGAATCGGCAACAACACGAAGTGCGTCTCGTTCGGTAAAAATTCCTATCGGCCGGATATCGTCATCAACAATAATAACGGAACTGAAAGAACGCTCCGCCATCATTTCAAGGGCGTTTGAAATCGTTTGGGTAGCCCGCAGCGAAAGTATCTCATCGGAAACGATTGATTTAAGGGTAATTAATTTCATACGCGATTAGAACACGCTATAGTCCGATTTCGCCCCATATCTTTTGCCGCATATAAGGCACCGTCTGCACGCTCAATAGCACTGTGCAGTGAATCATCATCTGTGATCTCCGTAATTCCGATGCTGCATGTTATATGTCCTACATCCTCAAACGGTTGCAATTCGATGGAGTTTCGAATTTTTTCTCCTACGCCATAAGCCTCTTCACACCCCGCATTTCGGAGCAGTAAAACAAACTCTTCCCCTCCCCATCGTGCGAACAGATCCGCCTCGCGAACCGTAGAAACGACCAAAGAGACAAAGTTTTTGAGGACATAATCACCGATATTGTGTCCATAGGTATCATTAACCTGTTTGAAATGGTCCAAATCGATCATCATTAACGATAATTTTGTCCCTTCACGCTTGGCACCGGAGTGTTCTTGAGAAAAAAGTTCAGAGAACATATGCCGATTATGAATCTCCGTCAAAGAGTCTTTCGTTGCCAACTGTGTCAAATGACGATTCTTTTGCTGGAGAATCTGGGTGATCTCTTCAAACTGCTTAAAATGATCCTGCATTAACTGAGACCATTTCAAATAGGTTCGCGAAATCAGATCCTGTTGGGTAACAATCCCTACCACATGCCCCTCATCATTCGTAACGACAATCCGCTTAAAATGGCCATTGCGCAAATATTCAAGCCCCTCGCTAATCGACGCTTTTTCACTTAGAGTCTCGACAGGAGAAGACATCACATCCCGTACCTCAATAGAGGCACAGTTCCCTTCTCCGATAAAGTTAATCACATCCTTGGAGGTCAGTATCCCTACCGCCATTCCGCCATCTTGGATAATGACACAATCGCTCAATGAATCTTTCATAAACTCCAGCACGTCCAACATCACGCTAGTGGAGGAAAAACTCTTATAGCCGTATTTTTTCTCAAAAATCGTCGAAATTTGAAGTGACTCCAAAATAACCTGCGGATCGACACTCCCCACAATGTCACTGTTTGTTACCAGTCCGTACAAACTTCCGTCTTTATTACAGACACAGATATGCTCATCAATATCATTGGTTAAATTGAGGGCATTGATAATATTGCTCTCTTTATCGATCAACGGGAGTGGACGAAGGATGATTTGTGAGAGAGGGGTAGAAAAATCAATCCCCTCAAGTCGCAATCGGATAATATCTTTGGTTGTAATGATGTAATGCAGTGTTTTATTGACCACAATGATACTGCGATGATTATGTTCATGCATTTTATCGAGCGCATCTTGAATAGTATGATACATATCAACACTAATCACATCGGTGGTTGCTATCAAACCGAGGGTAGGGAAAAACATAAGGAGATCTCCTCTTTACTAGTCTTTTCATTATAGCGTCTGAAAACTCAAAAAACGCTCAAATAGCTAATATAGTTTAATGTTAAAATTATATTTAACATAATATAATCCATAAAATTGCATAAGGATATCGCCTGTTTCCCATGAGTTCCCGCTTATTCTTTACCACTGTATCGGCTGTATTGTTCTGCTTGCACACCTATCGCTCGCGCTCCATACTTAAGCGTTGATGGAACTCATAGCAATCCCTTCTCTCATACTCGTTTTAGCCCTATGGGTTGCCCACACAATCTTTTTAAATCGTCGCCTTACCGAAAGCCAAAAACGGTACCTCCAATTTTTCAGCGACTCACCCGTTGCTTTGATTGTTGTTGATCGCGATTATCGTATCATTGAATGGAACCAAAGTGCCGAAGCCATTTTCGGATGGAATTACAGTGAAGCGGCAGGGGAAAATATCATCGATTTTATCGTTCCCCATTTTGACAAAGACCATGTAAGTGCGGTACTTCAAAAAACCTCCCTTGAGGGGGTAAGCTATTCCAAAAATTACAATACGACCAAACAGGATAATGAAATTTTTTGCGAATGGCGCAATCGCCGTATTGAAACAGGAAAAGGGGAGATTCTTTGCATGGCACAAGACATCACCCTCTCCCAAAAGACACTGGATGAGCTCAATAAACGTTCCGCCGCGTTAGAGAGTGCCGGAGATGCCATTTTTTACACCGACCATAAAGGGATCATCGAGTTTGCTAACCCTAGCTTTTTTGCCCTCTCGCTTGATGATCAACACACCCTTTACGGTACCCATATCGGTAAATATCTTTTTAAAGAGCGACTCACCTTTAATACCATCTTCTCTCAGTTCAGTACCAATCATACGTGGAGAGGGACTCTCACTAAAAATTCCGCAACCGGAGAAAAGGTTTTTAGTACCACCATCACGGCAATCTACCATCACAGCCGCCTTGTCAGTTATGTTGCCAATCTCCATGACATCACCCATATCACCTCTCACGTCGATGCCCTGACCTATCGTGTCCAGCACGATCCCCTTACCGGAGCAACCAATCGTGCTACCTTGAACGATCGACTCGAACATGCCATCACCCGTTCCAAACGACGCAAAGAGAAAATAGCTCTCTATTTTATCGATTTGAATGATTTCAAACTCGTCAATGACCGCTATGGGCATGAAGCGGGAGATCGCCTGTTGCAAGATGTCGCCAAAAATATTCGGGCATGTCTGCGCAACAGTGATACGGTCTGCCGTTACGGAGGGGATGAGTTTATCGTGATGATTGAAGAGGTCAAAGGGGAAGATCATCTGAACAGCATACAAGATGCCATTGCAGCTGCCATCAGTGAGCCGATTTATCTCGATGAAAAAACCACCCTTTATGCCAAAGCGAGTATCGGCTTGGCATGTTATCCGGACGATGCTACCAATCCGGAGGGATTAATTAAAGCAGCCGATATGGCTATGTACGTCGTTAAAAAAGAGAAAAATTCTAACGCGCGGGTGCCAATCCTTTGCGTTGAGAGCCACACTTGCTAAAATAGCACTACTTATCGAAGGAAACCCATGCGCACCTTAACTCTTTTTGCCGCTTCAGCTTTACTTTTTACCCATCTTTGGGGAAATCCCCAATGTTACGTCGAAGGGTACAGCGACCTCATCGCCTCTGCCGATGAAAACGGCCTCATCCTCAAAGACGGAACCCCTCTTCCCTACCGCACCGAAACACCAAAAACATCTTGGAGCGAAAAAATCGATAACGCTGATCTCGCAACGCAACTCATCCAACGCTACGATGTAGGGGGAAGCCAAACCCCGCCTCCGTATCTCTTCAGCCCCGGACGCCTCCGCTATCAGCCCTTTTTTCAAGCCCTCTACGGCAAAGACAAAAAGGAGATTGAGAAAAATCTCGTCACCATTGCTTGGCCGACACTCAAAGGCTCGGTTAAACTCCCCGTCAATAAAGTGGGAGGGGTGGATAAAAAACTCACCGCTATTGGTCAGGAGATCTCCAAACTACCCAAAGCGGATCGGATCTGGGCTGAGGGAGCAACGACCTATGCCTACCGCGTCATCAAAGATACCGATCGCCTCTCGATGCACAGTTTCGGGATCGCAATCGATTTGGCACCTGCCAAAACCCAATATTGGAAAGACGAAGCTGCTTCGGAAACGGCTAAAATCGGTTACAAAAATACAATGCCCCTCTCTATCGTCCGTATTTTCGAAAAACACGGCTTTATCTGGGGGGGACGCTGGTACCACTATGACACGATGCACTTCGAATACCGCCCTGAGCTCCTTGCTCCATCGTGTGTGGGAAAAGTAAAATAAACCTATGAATGAGTGGATGCGTATCGCTTGCGATGAAGCGTTGCAAGGGATGGAAAAAAATGAGGGGGGGCCGTTCGGTGCCGCTATCGTCCGAGAAGGGAAAATAATCGCTAGTGCCCATAACGAAGTACTGGGGACAAATGATCCCACCGCTCACG
>NZ_MIBU01000058.1:0-11409 GCF_001830725.1 Sulfuricurvum sp. RIFOXYD12_FULL_44_77 | reverse complement strand
CGATCAGCAAGATATGCTCAGCGATACCATACGTACATTTTTTCAAAATCCTAATATTCTCGATGTATCGTTGATCGATGCAAACGATAATGTTATTTATGAGCAGCACTATCCGCACTCCAAAACACAAGAGACGATTACCCTATCAGAACCTTTAATCGATCCCATCACCCATCAGCTTCAAGCGACTCTTATCATCAGTTATTCCAATAACTTTGTAGATGAACTCCATACTAAACTTTTTATGCAGCTCATCTTCCTTTCTTTATTCGCCCTGCTGATCTTTTCGATTACCTATTGGTATTTCCGAAAGCAGTTCTTTGTTCTTCGTCTTTTATCAAACTGGATGGGGAACTATAGTATGGATAAAACGTCCGAACCATTCAAAAGCGATAATACCAATTATGAGATTATGACCATCACCACATCCGCCAATAAAATGGTTGAAACCATTGATGACTATCGGTGCCAAATGGAACAGATCAATAATGAGTTAGAACATCGTGTTGAGAACGAAATTTCCAAGCGTCGGGAAAAAGAACAGCTCCTTGTCCAACAATCTCGCCTTGCGGCAATGGGTGAGATGATTGAAAGTATTGCCCATCAATGGCGTCAACCGTTGAATATCATCGGATTGGCAGTAGCCAACCTTACGATGAAACGCACACTCGGTTTGCTCGAAAACGACGAAATTGATAAGAATAGTGCCATTATCAATAATAATCTTGCTTTCATGTCGAATACTATTGATGATTTTCGAAACTTTTTTAACATCGATAAAGAGTGTCTCTCCTTCGACCCTGCTCAGCCCATTGAAGAGGTATTTGCCCTATTAGGCGAACAGCTTCGCTATTCCAATATCACTTATCACGTGCACAAACACTGCGATCAAGAGATTTTCGGTGTGGTCAACGAATTTAAGCAAGTGATTTTAAATATTATCAATAATGCCCAAGATGCCATAAAAAGCAAACAAGATCAAAACGGAGGAAAAATCGAAGTCACCTTGCGATGCGATGCGCACCATCTGTTTATCGATATCGGCGATACCGGCGGTGGGGTCCCCTCGGTCATAGTTGAACGTATTTTCGACCCTTACTTTACGACCAAACTTCATAACAAAGGTACCGGTATCGGTCTTTATATGTCCAAAGTCATCATCGAACAACATTTTGAAGGCTCACTCAGTGTAAGCAATACGGATGATGGTGCACTCTTTACCTTGACACTGGCTTTGAGCCGATAATGACCAAATCACTTCTGCTCATTTTCATACCGTTTTTCCTCTGGGGAACAACCTATGATTCGATACTATTGCAGATAGGGGCAAAACTATTTCCTAAAGTCATATTGATGGAAAAAGGGACCACGGATCGTATCCAATCGGTCGTTAACTTGGTCATTGTCACCGTACCTGCAAACAAAGAAGCGGCACAACGATTATCGGGGATGATTGAGCGTCAATACGGCGGAGTTCTTAGTAATCATTCGCTTGATGTCTCTGTTGCGTCACCGAAAGAAGCGTTGACCCTGAAAAATGTGCATGGCTTTATTTTACTCATCGATCCTGACGAGAGTAGCCTCCCAGCCCTGCTGGAACACACTCATCAGAATAAAATATTGACATTTAGCTTCGATCCCGAACTAATGAAAAAAGGTTCTGCCGTTTCACTCTACATCGGAAGAAGTGTCAAGCCCTATATTAATCTCACCATACTCAAGCAGGTGCCGTTTACGTTTGAGTACGGTTTCTTGAAACTTTCTCAGCCTTATTAAGCTTTAGAAGTAACCTCAATTCTGTTTCTGCCGTTCTTTTTCGCTTCATACAAAGCTTCGTCCGCTTTTTCAAAGAGGGTTTTTTTCGTATCCTCAGCCGTGAGCTGCGCAATCCCGAAACTCAATGTCATTTGATTATCCACGTAGCTAAACGGGTGTAACTGAACAAGTTTTCGTAAATTTTCGGCTAAATTACATGCACCGTTAAGGTCTGTTGCAGGAGTTAAAATAACAAACTCTTCCCCTCCCCATCGCGCAAAAATATCTCCGTTTTTTATGTTATCTGAAACAAGATTCACCAAATCAATTAAAATGATGTCACCCGCTTGATGGCCATAAGTGTCATTCACCAGTTTAAAATTATCCACATCGAAAATTATCAAAGTGAGCGGCACATCGTTTTGTTTTGCATTGGCAATCTCAAGCGTAAAAATATCTTCAAAATTTTCCCGATTATTAATCCCCGTCAGATTATCTTTGTACGCTTTTTGCTCTAATGTATTTGTCATCGAATAAAGCTCGTCAACCTTGTTTTTCATCGCTTTGTTGATATTTCTCAACTGCTGTTTGGTCTGTTCGAGTTCTGTAATATCGTGACGAACCGCTATATACTCTACAACATCTCCATCAACATCTAAAATAGGGATAACCGTCGTATCGACGATATACTGTCCTCCGTCTTTTTTCATATTAGTAACCACACCGCTCCAGCTTTTTTTTGCTTTGATGGTGTCCCATAAATCTTTAAAAGCGCTTCTTGGCATATCCGGATGACGAATGATGTTATGCGGTTTTCCGATGAGCTCATCTCTCGTATACCCTGATATCTCACAAAACTTATCATTCACATAGGTTATGACCCCTTTTGGATTCGTTTTGGAGACGATATTGCTCAAATCGACCGCTTTTTTATACTCTGCCAATAGATTGGAATTTTCACTTTTATAATTACTATTCGAGCTTATTATGGTTTCAAAATGGGATGCCAAATCATTCGCCATCTGCAAAGTCAAAGAATCAATTTCGCTTTGCAAGGCATACGAGAGGTTCCCATTCTCAAAAATAACCTGTTCGATCGCATTTTTGAGTTTTAGGATCAATGTGAAAAGATCGGATACCGTCACATTGTAGTTATTGAGCAATTGTAAAAAGTCAATTTTTACCTGACACTCCGTAACGGTTGCACGCCACTCGATCACACTGATAAAACAGTCGCAAAATTCGTAAAAAAGGTGTGTATTTTTTTCAATAATAGGTAAAGAGTGTCTATGTAGTACATTTTGTACTTCACTTTTATTCATCCAAAGTTTTATGATTTCATTTCTGTTCACGCGTAAAAAATAAGAAAACTCTTCACTGTTTATTATTTTTATCATACCTATTCGCCTTTTAAACCGTTCAATCTTCAGTTGTACTAATTGTATACCATTAACAGTAAATCTCTTGTATAACAAATAATCAAATTAAATATTTTGCTATAATCAACACAATCACTGCAGATAGCACAATTGATTTTTTAGGAATACTTCCTCTTTGAAAAGGATATTTTATGGATTTACAAAGAGTGGAACGAGAGCTCAAGAAAAGGCTTCTCTATCCTTATAACTGGGGAAGAAAACAATCTGATTTATGGGATTTTAATACAAATTTCATCTACACTACCTATAGTTTTGAATCGTTGTTAAAACAAACTGCTGGCTTTCCTCAAGCGTTGAGAGATTATGCCTTAAACCGTTGGTATAATTATTGGTCAGCAATGGCAGCCGAGTATATCTTTGCATCCCATGAGAATGTAGAACCTAATAGAAATTCTTTTGACAAGCTTGTAGATTTTAAAATCAATAATATCCCCTTCGATCATAAAACTTCCGTTTTTCCGAAAGGGTTCAATCACCCTTTTAGCTATTCAAAAGAGCATACAAAAGAGTTAATTACATGGCTGTATGAGAATCAAAGTCAAGAGGGAAGAAAACATTTAAAAAATAGACTATTTATTGTTATGTATGATGGTTCAACCCTTCAGCACTGGAAAATGAAATCCGAAATTTTACAGTTAAAGTCAGCTATTGATGTTTATGTTGATAGTTTTTCAGCTAAAAATCTCTGCAGATTAGACTTCGGTTCCGGTGAAGTACTCTCAGATACAATCTGGATAACGAAAGGGGTTTGATAGTAAAATAGTATGATCATAACCTTACCGACCATATTACGATTTAAAGATAACACAATGAATTACATAGGTTCCAAATTAAAACTATCCGCTTTCTTAACAACCACGATTACCGATACGGTCGGGAGATTGGATGACAAAGTTTTTTGTGATATTTTTGCAGGAACAGGGATCGTCGGCAGAGTATTTAAGCCTCTTGTAAAATCGGTTATTTCCAATGATATCGAACACTACAGCTATGTCTTAAACCGTAATTACATAGGTAATTACACGCCGTTTGATTTTCACCATCTGTTTAATGAATTATCAGATATTGAATCCAAAGAAGGGTTTATATTTGAGCAATACTCTCTCAATGGTCAAGCCGGTAGACAATATTTCAGTGAAGAGAACGGGAAAAAAATTGATGCGATTCGGGAAAAAATCGACGAATGGAAATCCAATAGCATCATTTCCGAGGATCAATACTATTTTTTACTCGCTTCATTGATCGAAAGTGCCGATAAGATCGCCAATACCGCATCCGTCTATGGTGCATTTCTCAAGCAGCTCAAAAAATCGGCTCAAAAAGAGTTAAACTTTGTACCTGCCTCTTTTGATCCTGTCGGGGAAAATCATCGCGTCTATAATGAAGATGCAAATGAGCTTATTCGAAAGATTAAAGGGGATATTCTTTATATGGACCCCCCTTACAATCAACGTCATTACGGGGCAAACTATCATCTGCTTAATACCATATCACTGAACGACCGATTTGATCCGAAAGGGAAAACAGGACTGCGGGAGTATGGGAAATCTGAGTATTGTCAACAACGTAAAGTTAAACACTCGTTTGAAGATTTAATCCGTAACGCAGATTTTAAATACATCTTTTTAAGTTACAACAATGAAGGACTGATGTCAGAGGATGAAGTAAAAGAGATTATGCAAAAATACGGGGAGTATTCACTCGCAACGACAAACTACCAACGATTTAAAGCCGACAAAACTGAAAATCGAACCCACAAAGCCGATTCAACACTCGAGTATCTCCATATTTTGAAGAAATAATGAAATTTCTATCTCTTAGTCTACTTTTTATCTTGATGTCCACAAATCTTTTCTCCGCAGAAAAAAAATGGATCCCTATTGAACCGATAGATATGAACGAAAAAAGAAAAATCGATACCAATTCATCCAAGCCTCAAGCGAGCAATAAAACGATTCAAAATTTAAAAATCATTAAAAATCTGCTCGATCATGTTAACAAGGGAGAGATCAATACAGAAAATGAAAAAACTTGGTATTCCCTTGACCCTATAGACGATAATTGATCTCCCTTTTTTATATCAACCCATCCCGTTGCATCCGCTCTTGAAGTGCAATAAGGATGTAGGCACTTACCGTTCCTCCATGAAATTGACGGATTTTATCCTCCCACTCTACAGGGATAGTAATCAGCTTCTTTTTCTTCTCCTTATCCCCTTTTTTGCTCTCTTCCCTCTCACTCATCGCGGCAGAACTTTTCACTTTTTCGATATTTTGAAGAAAACTTTTTTTTGCCATTTTATATCCTTTATATATATTTTAAATATTCATTTTATATCTAAAATAGATTTTACTTCCGAAATCAACTCATCCATTTCCTGATCGGCTTTACTAAAAATCCGATACTCTTTGATACTTTTGCCCTCACCGACCGAATGGGCAATATCGACCCGCTGCCGCAAGACAGAAGTAAGAAGTTCAAAATGTTCCGACATACAGATAAAATCGACCAAATCCCCAAACCGTTTCATGGCCGGATTGATGTTATTAAAAAGGACATGCGTTTTTATACTCTCCCCTTGAATCTCGGAGAGACTCTTTAAAATCTCTTCGTATTTTTGCAATCCCATCAAATCAAAAGGTTTATCACTCACAGGGGTGATAAGGAGATCCGAGGCGATAATAGCGATACGGTTATAGGCACTGTCAAATCCGCCTGAATCGATAATCGTAAGACTCTTATCCGAATCGGTCGCCGCATACTCCGCCAACTCTTCAGCCGTATTAAAATGGAGCATTTGGATCGGAGTGAGGTCATGTTCTTGACGCAGAGCATTCGTTACCGTAAGGGAGCGCTGTGTATCAAGATCAACGATGCGGGTATCTATAAAACGGGAGAAGTGTACAGCAAGATTCCACGCTACCGTCGATTTGCCGACTCCCCCTTTTTGATGTGAAAGGGTAAGGATCATTACTATGCCTTAATATATATAAAGTATGTAAAGTATATACTTTATATACTTAAAGTAGCTAAAAAAACAAAAATAACATATTCATTTATCTATTATCTAAAAGAGGAGTATAATTAACATTATCGCGAAAGGAACTATTATGACTGAGCAGCAGTTACTTACATTATTTGTCGGGATCATCGCGATATGTATGGTGTTTATTACAATGGTAATTGTTTTAATCGGCATCAACTCGATGAAAACAATGGAAAAAGCACAGGAGTTTATGAGTCATCTCCAAAACGAGCTCAGTGTCCTCTCGACCAAAGCCATCTTAACCCTTCATGAGGTTAATGGGCTCCTCGGTCAATTCAAAGAGGAGACGAAAGCTCTCAGCGACAAATCGAAACTCTCATTGCATGAACTCCACGATTTGATTTCGTATCTCCATGACGAAACCAAAGAGCTTGCGCTCAAAGCTTCCAACGGGATCGCAAAAGTGACGATCGGCTCGCTCGCCATCGGAGCCCTCTCGCAGTTTTTAAAGAAAAAAAATAACCCTTAGGAGAAATAAAATGAACCAAGACAACACCCTCAGCTTTGTATTAGGTGCCGCGCTCGGCGGTATAGCAGGATACTACCTCTTCAAACATCAAGATCAAATCGTCGATAAGATCCATGAACTCGAGGGTAACCTCAATATCGATCACAACACCCTCATCGACAAAGCAAAAAGCAAACTCGATACACTGACCCAAAGTGTTCAATCAACTATTGAGCGTTACACCCATGGCAGTGAAGATAAATCAGCCGATGAGATCACCGCTATTATGGCCGAATTAGCAAAACTACGTGAAGAGGTTAGAGAGCTGAGAACCCACTAATGGGTTCTTGGCAAAGACTATTGACGAAGATGGCGCGACGTTTTGCGAAGCATTCGAAGCGTTGTTAGAGTAAAGGCTACAATCGCCGGACCAATAATAAATCCCCAAAAACCAAATGTTGCCAGTCCCCCCACAATCGCAAAAAAGATCATAAATTCATTGATCCGACTCTTTCCATCGTTTAACGTCCGATTGACAAAATTTAAAATGACAAGTTTTACGATATTGTCGATAAAAAATGCCATCATCGCCCATGAATAAAGCGCAATAATAAATGCATTCATAATATTTCCTTCAAAATATTCATGCAATGCAACCGGAACCCATATCAAAGCGGTACCGACGACGGGGATAACAGCCGAAATAGCCGTCATAAATCCAAGTAAAAAAGGGTTGTACCCTTCAAAAAAAGCGATAAAAATACCAAACGCCAATCCTTGTGCCAGCATAACGCCGCCCAATGTGTAAAATACAACTGCCGTTGTCGTCATCATATCGCTGAAAAATCCCCGCTTTAGTGTTCGTGAGAGGGGAATAATAGGGAGAAGAAAGAGCAAAATACTTCGTCCATACCACGTCAGGAAAAAGAAAAAGACGACAATCATCGCCATCTCCGCCAACATCACCATAAACGTCTGCAAACCACTCCCCAGCCAAGCGGCTAGAGTGGCTATAATCTCATCCTTATGCGCTTTCCCTAAAACAATCAAATTATCCAAAGGCTCTTTCATCCATCCCAAAAAAGCGGGAAGATAATTGGTGATCGTATCGATCTGATCGCTCAAAGTCCGAAGGGATCCGACTACGTTAGCAGGCTGATCAAACAAATAGTATAAAAACATTGCAATAGGAACAAAAAGGATCAAAGAGAGCCCCATTGTCACGATACCGGCCGAAATAACCGAGGCTATAGATGAAAGACGCTCAATCGGGCGTATTTTAATTTCGACAGCACGATAAAGGGGAAATACGACGATGGCCAACAAAAATGCGATAAAAAAACTTTTTAGAAAAGGGAAAAAAAGCCATGTGATAAGTCCCAAGGCTGAAAAAATCATAAATCGGACAAACAGTTTATTTTCCATTAGTGCTCCTTCTTAGTGTTGTTTATGGACGAATCGGTTGAAACTTCCATCCAAATGTTCAAGAGAACTACGTGTCCCCTCTTCTAAAACCGTCCCGTTTTCAAGGACATAGATGTAATCGGCTCGAGTAATAGTACTGAGCCTATGGGCAATAATAATAACCGTTTTTTCCCGTAAGAACGGTTCCAATGCTTCAAAGAGTGCCGATTCGGTATGGACATCCAGTGCCGAGGTCGATTCATCAAATATCACCACCTTGGGATTAGAAAGGATCATTCGAGCAATGGAGAGACGCTGACGCTGGCCGCCGGAGAGGCGGATACCCAATTTTCCCACCTGCGTCTCCAAACCATGCGGAAGCGTACGGACAAAATCCTCAAGCTGTGCAAGATTCAGTGCATTCCAAATCGCCTCATCGCTGATCTCATCCCCCATACTCAGATTAAACCGAAGGGTATCATTAAACATCAACGGTTGCTGCAAGACAACAAAAACTGCCTCTCGGACCCGTGAAAAACCGATATCTTTAACACTCACACCATTATAGAGTATATCACCCGATGAGGGGGAATAAAATCCTACCAACAGTTGAGAAAGGGTACTCTTTCCGCTCCCGCTCGCACCGATAATCGCTACCGTAGTCCCTGAGCTTATATCGATATTCAGTCCCTTAAGTACCGGTTCTTTTTCATCGTATCCGAATACCAGATCACGGGTCTGAATCGAGAGGGCTGATCCGCTTTCTAATAGACTCGACGTAGATGGATGTTGCTCTTCGATAGGAAGTGAAAGCAGCTCATTCAGCCTAGAGAGGGCATTTTTAGCATTAGCAAAACTGTACTGCATCGAGAGCAAATCCTGCACGGGGGTCATCATAAACCACAGATAGCCGAATATCCCGAACATCAATCCGATGGAGAGATCCGAATAGAGAACCATCACCAACCCAAGTGCTCTAAAAATCTCAAATCCACTGAGAAACAAGGTGTAGGAGTAACGTTCTCCCCGGAGCGCCTTGATTCCGTATTCGCTGGCACTTTGACGTAATCTCCGAGATTGAGCAATCGCACTCTCGATAAACCGCTCCTCTTTATTACTCGCACGAATTTGACCGAAGAGATCACACATTTGTGTCAAATTATCCGAAAGTTCACCGATGGTTCGGTTTTGCTCTTTTTTGAGTTTTCCCACACTTCCCGATATTTTACGGGTCACAATCATAATCATGGGTTGAAAAATAATAATGAGGATTCCAAATAAAGGGTTAATCCAGATCAGCACCGCCGCCACACCGACAAGGGTTGCAACAGAGACAATCAGTTTGGAGAGGGCACTTCCTAAAAACTGCTCGATCGTATCGATGTCAGTGATAAGATGGGTAATAACCTTACCGCTTCCCAGCCGCTCATACGCAGACATCGAAACAGTTTTGAGATGTTCCAGCGCACGAACACGGATCGTAAAACTGAGTTCTTGCGACAGGGTGATAAAAAAACGCTGGGATGCAACGCTGAGGAGAAAAAACATAAAACGTAAAAAGATCGTTACTGCCAGCACAATCCCGATGTAGAGGAGCGGTTCGTGTAGAGGGGTGAAAAAATCAATTGTTTCTGTAATACTCCCCCTTTTTTTAAGAAGCACCTCATCAACAAGAAGCGGTATCAACAAAGGTATAGGGATAGAGATCAAGGTGGCAAGAATGGCTATGATATTGCCCCACAATAGTGAGCGTTTATAGCGGAGCATCATTGAAAAAAGGGTTTTAAAAGTCAACATAAAAAGATTATATCTAAAGAGGAGATAATGGTATGCAAGCAGTATTCTAAATAATAAAAATTTTCCTTTAGATTTTAGGGTTACTTTCTCGTAACTTATTTGAATTAATCTTCGTGTGTTACAATTTCCCTACATTAAACATAAACCACACAAGGAATTCCTATGCTCGTTACTAAAAAAGCTCCTGATTTTACCGCTACAACCGTTCTTGGAAACAACCAAATCGTTGAAAATTTCAACTTGTACGAAAACATCGGCGAAAAAGGTGCTGTATTGTTTTTCTATCCGTTGGACTTTACGTTTGTTTGTCCGTCTGAATTAATCGCGTTTGATCACCGTCTTGATGCGTTCACAGAACGTGGAATCAACGTTATCGGTGTATCGGTTGACTCACAATTCAGTCACTTTGCATGGAAAAACACTCCGGTAAACCAAGGTGGTATCGGTCAAGTTCGTTACCCGCTCGTAGCCGATTTGAACAAACAAATCTCACGTGACTACGACGTATTGTTCGGTGAGTCGGTTGCACTTCGCGGATCATTTTTGATCGACAAAGACGGAACGGTTCGTCACGCGGTTATCAACGACCTTCCGCTCGGACGTAACATCGATGAGATGCTCCGTATGATCGATGCAATGTTGTTCACTAATGAGCACGGTGAAGTTTGTCCTGCAGGTTGGGCAAAAGGTGATGCGGGTATGAAAGCTAGCACAGAAGGTGTTGCTGAATATCTTTCTGCTCACTCTGATAGTCTTTAATCTTTTCTTTTCCCCTTTCGGGGAAGCCTCTTTTAATCCAAAATTCCCTATTCTTCTTTTATGCAATACTCTTTTTTAGCCTCTTACGCCCTTATCATTTTTGCCCTATGGTATTCACGCCGTGAACAGTTCGGTCTCGAAAAGATTATTCTGACTAACTCGATCTTGGCAATGGTTCAGCTCGGGCTCCTCGGCTATGCCCTCGTTTATCTCTTTAAAATCGAACACCCCTCTTTGCTGTTTTTTGTATTGCTGGGAATGGTGACATTCGGTGCCTATACCGCAAAGAAACGTTCCCCTCTGGGAGAACATAGCTTTAAAATCGCTTTTTTTACCCTTGGGGCTTCGTCGGGAATCGTCTTTTTGTCGATGATGGCGTTCGGCGTCATCCACATGGTTCCTCATGAGATGATCCCCATCGGAGGGATGATCATCGGAAATGCCCTAAACGTCTATACCCAAAGCACCGAACGGTTCCGTGCAGAGGTGAAAAACACGATTGAGACGATCGAGGGGATGGTGGCTCTGGGTGCACCGCTCAAAGAGGCACTTAGCTTTGCTTCCAAAGCCTCCGTCAAAGCATCGATGATCCCGACACTCAATATGCTCCAGACGGTCGGAATTATCCATATCCCCGGTATCACGACGGGGATGCTCCTCGCGGGTGCCGATCCGCTAAGTGCAATCTCGTATCAACTCGCCGTCATGTACATGATGGTGGCTGTTGCCCTACTATCGGCAGTGTTTAGCACAATGTTCTC
>NZ_MIBU01000057.1:0-4433 GCF_001830725.1 Sulfuricurvum sp. RIFOXYD12_FULL_44_77 | reverse complement strand
CAACTCTCTATGATTAGCGAGCTTAGCCGTTTGCGTGAAGTGGTTCATCTCCATTTGAGTGTCCGTTACGATGAAGAGAGTGACCGATTGATTTATGATCGACTTCTTAAATCGGGGAGGGGGAGCAGTGTGTACGGTTTGGAATTTGCCGAATCGCTCCATATGAATCCAAACTTTTTAACCAATGCCAAGCGGTTACGGGAAAACTTGGCCAAAGAGTATGATGTCCTCGAGTTGGGTAACCAAAAAGAGTACATTAAACGGTACCGTGAGGTGGTAGCATCAGAATGTGTCATCTGCGGAGCGTTGGTTCGAAATCTGCAAAAAAATCCCGCTTTAAAAGAACATCACCATCTTATTCCTTTATGTGAAACCCATTCACGAGAAATTTCGCAAGGCAAAATCAAACTGCAAGGTTTTATAATGACACCGAATGGTTTACGACTTGAATATGAGACGCAATTAAAAGAGGATTAACATTGAACGTTATTGAATTGTTTAAAAAGCTTCTGGAATCTCCCAGTGTCACCCCAGAAGATGGTGGAATTTTTGATTTTTTAGAAGATTATTTGGAGGGGTTTACCACTGTTCGCATTGATCGTGAAGGGGTGAAAAACCTGTTTGCCTATCGTCGTTTCGGAGAGGGAAAACACCTCTGCTTCGCAGGACATGTCGATGTCGTCCCCTCAGGGGAGGGGTGGAACAGCGATCCGTTTGTAGCAACCGAGAGTGAGGGATATATCTATGCTCGCGGTGCACAGGATATGAAAAGCGGTGTGGCGGCTTTTACCCAAGCACTTAAAGAAGCATACGATTTCAACGGCACTCTTTCGATTCTATTGACCTCCGATGAAGAGGGGCCGGCAAAATACGGAACAGTAGAAGTATTAGCCTATCTCAAAGAGCATAATCTTCTCCCCGATGCCGTTGTGGTGGCTGAACCGACGTGTGAGGCTGTTTTCGGTGATGCAATCAAAGTAGGGCGTCGAGGTTCGATCAACGGTGTGATCGAAATCATCGGAAAACAAGGACATGCGGCGTATCCTGAAAAAGCGATCAACCCTGTCCATCAACTTGCCCCTGTGTTATCCAACATTGCGGGTGCTTTTTTAGATGAGGGAGATGAGTATTTTGCCCCGAGCCAGATCGTGATTACCGATATCCGCGCAGGAATCGAAACGACCAATGTCTCGCCGGGTAAGCTGAAAATGATGTTTAACGTCCGCAATTCGACCCGTACCGATCAGGAGAAGATAAAATCTTTTATTGCGAAACAGATGGGAAAATTGGAGTATACGTTGACATTGGATCAGTCGGCCTATCCGTTTGTCACCGATGCGGATACGGTGATTGTTCGGACGTTATCGGATGCGATTCAAGAGGTATGTAAGGTTACGCCGAAAAATTCGACGGCGGGGGGAACATCAGATGCCCGTTTTGTTGCCGCGTATGGGATTAATGTGATTGAATTCGGAGTCATCAATGACACGATACACGCCCCTAATGAACGGACATCGATTGCTGAGGTAGACAATCTTTATGCTGTTTTTACAAAGTTAATTCATAATTTTCGGTAAAATTCGGTTTTTCAAAAAGGGTTTAAATGAAAAAATTAGGGCTATTAGCACTCTTGATGGCTAATCTTTTTGCGAGTGATATTGCTTGGAACGATACGTATGCGCAAGCACAAGCTAAAGCAAAAAAAGAGGCAAAACCTATGTTAGTTATTATTACGACTGAACAGTGCCGATGGTGTCGAAAACTTGAAGCTACAACGCTTTCTGATGATGAGGTCGTCTCTAAAATAAACAGTCGTTTTGTCCCTGTCCATTTAACACGGGACAAGAGTGTGTATCCTAAAAACCTGACTGCAAAAATGGTACCGATGAGCTATTTCTTAGACGGCAATGGCAAAATACTCCATTCAATGCCCGGATATTGGCCGGTTGAAGATTATCAATCGATTCTCGATGACGCATTGCGTAAAACAAAAAAGTAAAGGAAAAATAGTATGAAAAGTATCCAAACTCCGAATGCACCTGCGGCTATCGGACCCTATTCACAGGCGATGATCGCGAACGGAATGGTTTTTACCTCAGGTCAAATTGCATTAACCCCTTCAGGAGAAATGTTAGAAGGAGACGTGAAAGTTCAATGCACGCAGGTGCTCGCCAACCTCAAAGCAGTTTTAGAAGCATCAGGGAGTTCATTGGATAAAGTTGTTAAAACGACTATCTTTTTGGCAGACATGAATGATTTTGTAGCCGTTAATGCAGTTTATGCCGATGCGTTCCGTGATCATAAGCCTGTACGCTCCACTGTAGCTGTGAAAACATTGCCAAAAAATGCACTTGTAGAGATTGATGCTATCGCTTTAATTTAAGCTTAAATAAACGTTGGCTATAATTCGCCACTTTTTGTAGACTTGTAAGTAAGGAACGCTAATGTACGCAATTATCAAAAACGGCGGAAAACAGTATAAAGTTCAAGAGGGTGATATCCTTTTGTTCGATAAAATGGGACTTGATCCTAAAGCCACCGTCGAAATCAAAGAAGTTCTTGCCGTTAATAACGGTGAACTTAAAACCGGTACTCCATTCGTAGAGGGTGCTGTTGTTACTGCTGAGGTTATCAATGAAGGTCGTGACCGTAAAGTCGTGATCTACAAAAAACGTCGTCGTAAAGACAGTAAATTGAAACGTGGTTTCAGACGAGATCACACACGCGTTCGCATCATTAAGATCGCTGCGTAATTATTTAAAAGTAGGAGGACAGCATGGCTCATAAGAAAGGCAGGTAACATCGTTATCCGTCAACGCGGAACAAAAGTTCACCCGGGTAAAAACATGGGTATGGGTAAAGACCACACATTGTATGCGTTGGTTGACGGTGTCGTTGCGTTTGAACGTAAAGACAAAAAACGCAAGCAAGTTTCTATCATCCCTGCCGCATAATTTTCACTTACATCGGGCTATCGCCCGATTTTGAATCCATTTCCTAAATTATCTTTTTAATCGTGTACTTGAGAATCGAAGTACAGTGTTAAGCAAATAATAGTTGTCTCATTAGAGGCAAATGTTCAAAACAACTTTAAGGACATCCATGTTTAGTGATAGTGTAGAAATTACCGTCTCCTCAGGAAAAGGGGGAGCAGGGTGTGTTGCTTTCAGACGGGAGAAATATGTCCTTCAAGGTGGTCCTAACGGCGGTGACGGCGGCCGCGGCGGTGATGTTTATTTCAAAGTAGACAACAATACCCATACTCTTGCACACTTCCAAGGGAATAAAAACCTCAAAGCCGATAAAGGTCAACCGGGATCCGGCTCTAATATGGCCGGTAAAGCGGGTAAGCGACTCGTCGTTGTTGTCCCTCCGGGAACGCAAGTTGTCGATGTTGAAACAGGTGAAGTACTACTTGATCTTTTAGAAGACGGTAAAGAGGTTCTCTTTTTAGAAGGGGGGCGGGGCGGACTTGGAAATGTCCACTTCAAATCCTCAACGAACCAAAAACCGATGTACGCTCAACCGGGTGAACCGGCAGTTACTCGTGTCGTTCGGCTCGATCTTAAACTGATCGCCGATGTCGGTTTGGTAGGGTTCCCGAATGTCGGTAAATCGACATTGATCTCTACCGTCTCTAATGCTCGTCCCGAAGTAGCCAACTATGAGTTTACGACATTGACTCCGAAGCTCGGTCAGATTAATATCGGTGAATTCGACTCGTACATTATGGCCGATATCCCCGGAATTATCGGTGGGGCATCTGAGGGAAAAGGGCTTGGGCTTAAATTTCTTCGCCATATTGAGAGAACAAAAACTCTCCTTTTTATGATTGATTTGGCATCATATCATGAACTGGAATATCAGTATGAAACCCTCAAGCAAGAGCTTGAGAAATTTTCACCTCTTTTAGCAGAGCGCAATTTTGCGATCGCCTTGACCCGTGCCGATGCGATGAGCCCGGAAGAAGCGATAGAAAAAACCAATGCCTTTTTGAAATTGGTAAAACTTGATCCGGTTAAAAAGAGCCGATTCGCGTTTAGTGACGAGTATCCGGTCTATGAACAAGAAGATTTTGACAGAGCGTTTTATGACTCTAAAAAACCGGCATTTATAGCACCGATCTCTTCAGCGATTAATCTTAATATTAAACCATTAACCTACGCACTCTATCAAATGGTCGTAACGGAGCGTAAATGAAGCGGATCGTCGTTAAAGTCGGCAGTGCGGTTTTAAGCGAACAAAATCGAATCGCAAAAGACCGAATGCAAAATTTGGTCGATTTTATTGCTGAGCTTAAAAAAATGTATGAAGTGATTCTCGTCTCTTCAGGTGCCGTTGCGGCAGGATATACGGAACTGAAACTCGATAAAAAAGTGCTGGCGAACAAACAGGCACTTGCATCGATCGGACAGCCGATTTTAATGAACAAG
>NZ_MIBU01000056.1:0-14511 GCF_001830725.1 Sulfuricurvum sp. RIFOXYD12_FULL_44_77 | reverse complement strand
TTACTAGCTTTGCGGCGTTCGCAGGCGAGGCGTTAACTGGAGAAGTTGAAAAACAAGCACTGAATATGTCAGCGATTATTATGTTCTTGATCTTCGTAGGGGCAACTCTGGGGATCACTTATTGGGCGGCAAAACGTACCAAAACGGCAAAAGATTTCTATACGGCCGGCGGAGGGATCACAGGATTCCAAAACGGTATGGCGATCGCGGGAGACTACATGTCTGCGGCATCGTTTTTGGGTATTTCTGCCCTCGTTTATGCGAAAGGGTATGATGGACTCATCTACTCCATCGGATTCTTGGTCGGTTGGCCGATTATCTTGTTTATGGTAGCTGAACAGCTCCGTAACCTCGGTAAATACACCTTTGCAGACGTTGCATCGTACCGTTTGCGTCAAACTCCTATCCGTACATTGGCGGCGTTTGGTTCAATCTTGACCGTTGTATTGTATTTGATCGCTCAAATGGTTGGAGCTGGTAAATTGATCCAACTTCTTTTCGGTCTTGATTATGAGATCGCGGTTATCCTTGTCGGTGTCCTTATGATCCTTTACGTAACGTTCGGTGGAATGTTGGCGACAACGTGGGTTCAAATCATCAAAGCGTTCTTGCTCCTCTCCGGTGCTACATTTATGGCGATTGCGGTTATGGCTCATTATGACTTTAACTTCGAAACCTTGTTTGCGACTGCGGTACAGATGAAAGAGACAACCTCTATTATGGCTCCGGGCGGACTGGTCAGTGACCCGATTTCAGCGATTTCTCTCGGTATTGCGTTGATGTTCGGTACGGCGGGTCTTCCCCATATCCTTATGCGCTTTTTCACCGTTAGCGATGCAAAAGAGGCACGTAAATCGGTTTTCTATGCGACAGGTTTCATCGGGTATTTCTATATCTTGACGTTTATCATCGGTTTCGGTGCGATCGTTATGGTTTTCCAAAACCCACAATATCTTGACCTTGCGAAACAAGCAGTTGACGGCGGTGCTCCGATCCTCGGCGGCGACAATATGGCGGCAATTCACCTTTCTCACGCAGTGGGCGGCGATTTCTTCCTCGGATTTATCTCAGCTGTTGCATTCGCAACGATCCTTGCGGTTGTTTCGGGTCTTACGTTGGCCGGTGCATCTGCGATTTCACACGATTTGTATGCAAGTGTTATCCGTAAAGGGAAAGCGGATGGAATGATGGAGATGAAAGTTTCTAAAGTCTCAACCGTTATTTTGGGTATCGTAGCAATCTATCTCGGTATTGCGTTTGAAGATCAAAATATTGCGTTCATGGTTGGTTTGGCGTTTGCTATCGCAGCATCTGCGAACTTCCCGATTTTGTTCCTTTCTATGTATTGGTCAAAACTCACCACTCGCGGTGCATTGCTCGGTGGATCACTGGGATTATTGACAGCGGCAGTACTTGTGGTACTTGGGCCAACCGTTTGGGTGGATGTGTTAAAAAATGCGGAAGCAATTTTCCCTTACAAATATCCGGCTCTTTTCTCTGTGAGTGCAGCGTTTATCGGAATCTGGTTCTTCTCGATTACCGACAAATCTGATAATGCGGCAAAAGAGAAAGAGGCGTACGAAGCACAATATATCCGTTCACAAACGGGTATCGGTGCTGAGGGTGCGGTGGAGCATTAACCTATGAGTCTGTTTGACCAAAAAGCACTATTGATGTCAATCCATCCTTTCGACCTTCTTGGGGAGAGGATGATTGAAAAATTGATGACCCAGATGGACATCGCTTATTACCCAAAGGAGACGGTTCTGATCGCTCCTCGGGTGAGGGCGGAATCCCTCTACATCATTATCAAAGGCATTGTCAACGAAACCATCGAGGGTGAACTCCAAAATGTGTATGGGGAGCGCGACAGCTTTGACGCGAACTCCCTTATATACGGAAATACCCAAAGCACCTTTAGTGTCGCCGAAGATCTCATCTGCTATGAACTCCCCAAAGAATCTTTTCTTAACCTCCTCCAAGATGTCGAACCGTTTCAAAACTACTTTATGCAAGATTTCATCACCAAACACCAAAACCTAAAAGAGCGTCAGCACCAAAATGAATTGACCCCTTTTATGGTCTCCCGTGTCGACGAGATCTATCTCCATACCCCGTGTTTTGTTGAGGCGCATACCCCGATTCGTGAAGCTCTGCGACAAATGGCAGATCAAAATGCGAATGTCATATTGGTTCGGGAGGGGGATTCGGTCGGTATCGTAACCGATACGAATCTTCGTGAGAAAGTTTTATTGGCGGACAAAAGCAGCAGTGACCCTATCGGAGATATCGCCACGTACGGTTTGATTAGTATCGAGCGAAGCGATTTTCTCTTTAACGCATTACTGCTCTTTACCAAACACGGAGTGAAGCGGTTGGTAGTAAACGACGGCGAAAAAATCGTCGGGATATTGGAACAGCTCGATCTTTTGAGCCATTTTGCCAATCATACCCATCTTATCGCCGCGTCGATCGATCGTGCGGTGAGTATTGACGAGCTTCAAAATGCACAGCGTTCTCTCACCCATTTGGTGCGTTCTCTCACCTCCAAAGGGGTTCGGGTTCGGTATGTTTCCAAACTTGTCAGCGAGCTCAATGCTAAAGTGTATCGTAAAGTATTCGAGATGGTCGTACCCGCGTCGCTTCAAGAGAAATGCGCCCTGATTATCATGGGGAGCGAAGGGCGAGGAGAACAGATTCTCCGTACCGATCAGGATAATGCTCTCATTATTCGAGATGGAGAAGATGAGGAGACTTTTGAACCGTATATGATGCAATTCAATGAGCATCTGCTTCAGTTGGGATTCCCGAAATGCAACGGCAATGTGATGGTTTCAAATCCTTACTGGCGCAGAAGCGTATCGGATTATCAAAAGCTGATAGAGGAGTGGGTTGACACCCTTAACGAAGAGTCGTTGATTGGATTATCGATTTTTCTGGACGCTCAGTGTGTCGCGGGAGATGAGAAACTTTTAAACGTGTGTCGAGATTCGCTCTTTGGTCAGTTTGAAGGGCGAAGCGATATGCTGGCGCATTTAGCGAAAGCCGCTTTGGCTTTTGAAACCCCTTTGAGTCTATTTTCGGGATTCGTTTTGGGACGTGCCGAGCATGGAAGCGAATTTGATATTAAAAAGGGGGGGATATTCGCGATAGTTCACGGTATCCGAATCCTCTCTTTGGAGCATAAAATTACCCACACCAATACGACGGAGCGGATCAAGGAACTCAATAACCTCGGGCTATTTGATAAAGCGTATGCGAGTGAGTTGATCGAAGCGTATGATACGTTGCTGAGTATTCGGCTCCGTTTTATCCTTGCACAGAAGCAGGGGAGTGATGAACAAAATTACGTCAATCCGAAATTACTCTCTAAGGCCGAACGTGATCTCCTAAAAGATGCGTTTAAAATCGTCAACACGTTTAAAAAGTTTTTGACCTACCATTTCCATTTGGGTATGGTGGTCTGATGTTCGCTTCACTCCAACGTTCATGGAACAGAAGAGGATTAAATGACGAAAATTACGCGTGGATGTTTGACCCTTACGTCGGGGACGAAGTTGTTGTATTTGATACGGAAACAACGGGATTAAATACCAAAAAAGATGCGGTACTCAGTATCGGTGCGGTCAAGGTCAAAGGGGATCGGATACTGACGTCGGAGAGCTTTGAGATTTTTCTAAAGCCTTCTAACGAAATCAGTGTTGAAAGCATTAAAATTCACCACATCCGACCGTGTGATTTGGAAAACGGCATTGACCCGATAGAAGGGGCAAAAAAGTTTCTCGAATTTATCGGAAACCGCCCTTTGGTTGGGTATTATTTAGAGTTTGATATGGCTATGATAAATCGTCTCATCAAGCCGTGGTTAGGGATCACTCTTCCCAACAAACAGATTGAAGTTTCAGGACTCTATTTTGATAAAAAAATTGCCCTGATTCCTCAAGGAAATATTGATTTGCGCTTTGATACAATCCTTCGAGATTTGAATATCCCGAGGATGGGTCAGCACAATGCGTTGAATGACGCGATTATGACCGCAATGGTCTACATAAAATTAAAAAATACACTTAAACTACACTAAGGAGCCTTACCTATGAGCGATATCGTAAAACCAACTTTTCAACCGAACCGAGAGTTCGCTAAAAATGCCCGTATTAAAAATATGTGTGAGTACCATGATTTACAAACATGGGCAACTGAAGATTATGAGGGATTTTGGGGCAATTTTGCCAATGAAAAAATCGACTGGTTTCAACCCTATACTCAGGTGCTCGATGAGAGTAATGCACCGTTTTACAAATGGTTTGTGAACGGGAAACTCAACGTTGCCCACCAATGTATCGACCGTCACCTTAGCTCACGCAAAAACAAAGCGGCGATCATTTTCGAAGGGGATCGCGGTGACAAACAAATCATTACCTACCTCGAGCTCTATTACAACGTCAATAAATTTGCCAACCTTTTGAAAAACGAGTTCCATGTCAAAAAAGGGGACCGTGTTGTCATCTATATGCCGATGATCCCTGAAGCGGCGTACGCAATGCTCGCATGTGCTCGTATCGGTGCGATCCACTCCATCGTATTCGGCGGATTCTCTTCTGAAGCGTTGAAAGATCGTATCGAAGATGCCGAGGCGAAATTGGTCATCACGGCTGATGGTGCATACCGTAAAGATAAACCGTACATGCTCAAACCGGTCGTTGACCAAGCGATCGATGAAAAATCTCCGGTTGAAAAAGTTCTCGTGGTTGAACGTAATAACGAAGATGTTACTTGGGTTGCGGGACGCGACTATTCGTACAACGAACTGATCAAATACCAATCAAGCGTATGTGAAGCGGAAGTAATGGATGCGGAAGACCCTCTTTTCCTCCTCTACACCTCAGGTTCTACCGGAAAACCGAAAGGGGTTCAACACAACTCTGCGGGGTATATCCTTTGGGCGCAAATGACGATGGAATGGGTATTTGACGTCAAAGAAAACGACACCTACTGGTGTACGGCAGACGTCGGCTGGATTACCGGACACACCTATATCGTCTACGGACCACTTGCGATGGGTGCGACTACGATTATGTTCGAAGGGGTTCCGACCTATCCGGATGCGGGACGTCCGTGGAAAATGGTCGAAGAGTACAAAATCAACCAATTCTACACCGCTCCGACCGCAATCCGCGTATTGCACAAAATGGGTGAAGATGAGCCGGCTAAATACGATCTCAGCTCTCTTAAAGTTCTCGGAACCGTCGGTGAGCCGATCGATCCTCCGGCATGGAAATGGTACTACGAAGCAGTCGGCGGAAGCAAATGTGCGATCGTCGATACCTACTGGCAAACGGAAACGGGAGGACATATCGTCTCTCCTCTTCCGGGTGCGACTCCGATCAAACCTGCTTGTGCGACATTCCCTCTTCCGGGTATCATCGCCGAAATCCTTGATCCTCAAACGGGTATCAAAGTTGAAGCAGGTGAGCCAGGTTATATGTGTGTAACCCGTCCTTGGCCGTCTATGATTCGCGGAATCTGGGGCGATCCTGAGCGTTTCGTGAAATCGTATTTCGGTGATGTCAAAAAAGACGGACAGCCGGTATACTTCACAGGTGACGGCGCAATCTACGACGAAGACGGATACATCACCATCACAGGACGTACCGATGACGTTATCAACGTATCCGGTCACCGTATGGGAACCGCCGAAGTTGAAGCGGCATGTAAAAAACACCCGAACGTCGCGGAAGTAGCCGTTGTAGGTAAACCGCACGACATCAAAGGTGAGGGAATCTTCGCCTACATCGTTCTCAAAAGCGATGACACCGTCGGTGAAGAGATGGAGATGGTTAAAGAGATCAACAAAGTGATTATGAAAGAGATCGGTAACATCGCTATCTGTGATGACATCGTTTTCGTACCGGGCTTGCCGAAAACCCGTTCAGGAAAAATCATGCGCCGTATCCTTCGCTCTATCGCGAAAGGTGAAGCGATCACTCAGGATATCTCAACTCTCGAAGATCCAAGTATCGTTGCGACGATCGAAGCGAAAGTCAAAGGGTAAGTTTTACAATAGTAAAAAATATGCTATAATTTTTTCGTGAATAGAGCTTTCGTTAGATTAATGGAGCGGCAAGGGTCGAGGGATTAATTACCCCTCGACCTTTTTTTTTGCCCCCCAAAAATCTAACGAGGGGGTCTTTATGGATAAGCTTCTATTCACACTACTGCTTATGTGCATCTTTGCACCTATGCTCAATTGAGTGTAGCCAAGGGGTTTACGCCCCTTGCCCCCCTAAATCACATTCAACTATTTCCCTTCAAAGTGTTATAATACTTCATCGATGCAGGAGTAATAGAATGCAATCATTAACCCTTAATTTCCAAAATCAGCAAATATTTGAGAACGTTTTATGGCTGTTGAAACATTTTGAAGAAGATGGAATAGAAATCGTAGTGCATGAAGATATTACAGAAGAGTTGGAGAAAGCATTTGACAACGGTGAGGATATATCTAAATTTGTCGATTGGTCAGCGGCACGCCGTCCTAATTTGGAGTAAAAGTGTGCTAAGGCTTATCCCCGTTCGCCCTGAGCTTGTCGAAGGGTGATTCCTCTTTCCCGTCATTCCGTGCCACGACACGGAATCCATCTCCCCAATATTTGCTTTTTCTATAATTTTTAGCTATTCTGTTCCTACGAAAAAAAACAGGATAATGAGAATATTGATGACAGAAACTAAACTCATATCCACAAGCCAACTCTCAAAGAATCTTTCCTATCTTCAAATGTATAAAATATTCGATGATGTCCTTCCTAAGATACTTTTGAAGTTTGGGGTACAGACAGACGTATTAAAAATCAGTGAAACAAAGGCAAATAAATGGTTATTGGATTGTTTTTACGAGCATATAAAAATTATAATGGTTTGAATTATATTCATTTATCAAATGATTCAAACAATAAGTTCACTGTTTTTTCGGGAGCTAATGGTGCAGGAAAATCTGCCATACTAGAAGTATTAGATTATTATTTTAATACTGATAGAGATTGGAACTTGCTCAAAAATGGAAAAAGAGATGAAGCACTTATAGCACCCATTTTTCTTTTAGAAAAATCAAAATATAAACAAAAAATGTTTGCTGACCTAGGTGATATTTTATGGAAGTTTTCAAAAAAAGATGCAAGTAATATACCTGCTTTACAAGAGTTTGTTAATTTTAAAGATGGATTGAAAAAAAATATAGATATTAGTAAATATTATCTCATATGCTTACCTTATCTTCCATATGAAAAAGACCTTGATGCGTCGAAAATTGATAGTCCTTTCGGTGTGCAAACATTGAATACATTTTTTGCGACAGAAGTGCCTGATATTGACATTAAACTGCATATTGAAAAATTACGCAAAGAAATATGGGATTCGTATGCATATATTTATTTTCCAGTAGAAACTTCTGTTAGTGAGGCGACTAAACTTTATTCTACAAAAATGCAATATCTAATGGGTAAAGATATAGTATCAGAAATCGATAGTGTTCTTGATAGTAAAATAATTGATGGTAAAGAAAGTATAGTAAGTTTTATCAATAAAAAACTATTAGATTTTATTAAAAATATCAATAAATCTATGTCAGAAATAGATGATCAATATAGTTATAAGACTAGTCAAGGTGTAGCGCAAAAATTATCGACAAAAATCATAAGAGAAAAAATTATTGATACATACTTTGCAACAATAAGTCTAAAAAAAACAACAAAAGATTTAGATATTTTAAGTTCCGGTGAACAAAGAACAGCTTTAATAGATGTAGCATATGCGTTTTTAACGCAGCCTGATAAACCTGAATACGAAGTAATTTTTGCTTTAGATGAACCAGAAGCATCTTTAAATACAGCCGCATGTTTTGAACAATTTTTGAGAGTTTCAAATCTTGCAAATGTTTATCAATATCAGACCTTAATAACTACACATTGGTATGGATTCATTCCATTGGCTGAATCAGGTACATGGTGTCATATAGATAAAGAAGAAGATACCGTTAGCGTATTTGACCTTTCATTAGCTTTTGATAATCGTGGTGCTATGCCTGATGATATAGAAATTAAAAGTTATTTTGATTTAGTAACATCTATCCTATCTTTAAGTAGAACAAAAAAAACAAATTGGTTGATATGTGAAGGTGCTGATGATGCTCAGTATTTAAAAACATTTTTTGAAATCAAAAAACGAACAGATACAATTATTTTACCAGTTGGTGGTTCTGGTAATGTTATTAAACTTTTTAATTATTTAAGTGTTCCTGTTCAGGAAAAAAGTGAACAGAAAACCCTAAATGGGACTATTGTATGTTTAATTGATTCAGACAAACAAAGAGTTAATTTTGAAGGGTATTCAAATATTGGAAATGATAAAAACAAAAAATTATATATTCGACGTTTACAAATTAATGAAGATGAAATAGAGCTGCTTCCATTGGAAAAATCAGGGTTATATGATCAAACTGAAATGGAAGATTGCCTTAATGCAAAAGTGTATTTTGATGCGATTAATAAACATATTGAAAATGAGAATGATCCAAAAATTAAAGAAATAATTACATATTTTCAATTTAATGAAAAGTCAAAATATGCAAAAGTATCAAAAGATTTGGCTTTTTTAAAGCTTCAAGATATTAAAGGTCAAGATGAAAAACAAAAGATATATGATTATATTATGGAAAGCTTGGAGACTAAAAATGAGATAGCAAAAATATATTCAAGTTTATCGAATGAATCAAATATCCCAAAATGGATTGATACTTTATTAGCTTTATATAAATGAAATCTAAAACGTTATACATTTGTTTTTTAAGCAAAGCCGATTACATCAAATGTACCACTGACGAATAAAATACGGTGATTCCAAAAGTGCAAGCAACCGATTTTCGGGTAGAGTTTGGATTTGGTGCAACGGTAGCCGCGTAACTCTAAACGTCTTTATTTCTGCGCTATTGCACTATACCCTGTCTGTGCCACGGAATCCTGCATCATCCGAAGCGTAACCTTCTCATCCGTTATGACTATCGCACTCTCATTTTTGAAATTCACTTTTGCCTCTTGAACCCCTGAGACACCCATCAGCGCTTTTTTGACCGCCAGTGTGCAGGCGATGCAGTGCATTCCGTTGATATGGAGCCTCCACTCTTTGGCGTACGCGAGAGAGGTCAATAGAAGCAAGCTGAGGGCTATTTTCCCCATATCAACACCTCATAATAGGGATAGAAGAGGGCGGCAAGGCTAAAGAGAAAGAGTCCCCAAAAAAGGATCAGGAGAATTTTAGAGGTGAGGCTTGGGGCACAATCGCATTCGATCTGCTTTTTGATCACCATTTGGTAAAAACCGATGCTCAGCATCAAGACGGCAAAGGCGGTAAATAGCCACCGATAGCTGTTGAGCTCAGGAACATTGATAACCCCTGCGAAGGAGATGCCGAAGACCATAAAAAGGGTCGGGATGATACAGCATGAGGCGGAGAGAAGTGCCGTGATGAGTGCACCGAACAGCACGAGTACCGCACTGCGCCGCTCCTGCTGCATCATAACATCGACGGGATTCTCCTCATCACTAAGCTCAACGTATCCTCTCCCTTTGACGATAATGAGGCGTGTCGCTCCATCGCTTAGAGACTCTTCGGTAAATGTACAGTGCTGTGAGAGGGCGAACCGTTTGCAGTTTTCCCGTCCTGATAGGGTGTTGACCTCTACGGTGAGGGTTGCATCTGAGGGGAGGGCGTCGAGTGCCTTTTTCGTCTCCAGTACGGGACGCGGGCAATCCATATCACGGCAGTCGAGGATCATTCGGCACCTTTGAGGGAGTGGAAGGTATAGCGATAGCTTTTCGGTTCAAAGGGGTCGAGGTATTCGCCGTCCACTTCGGCGTACGGGTAGCCGAATGAGTCGAGGGAGCCTTGGGTATTGGCGGGGTAGAGATCGAAATCACGGGCGTGGTTGAGTGCTATCCAGTTGTTCTCCCAAAAGCCGAAGAATTTATCGGCGAGCGCGCGTGCGCGGGGGGAGTTTTTCTCAATCTTCTCTTTGAGTACCAGTTTGGTGATGTCGGCAGGGTCGCACGGTATCCACCCCATATTGGGGATAAAAAATTCCACCTTGCAGTGTTGCGCTTTGGTATTGTCTTCTCCCGCTCCGAAGGCAGGAGAGAGACGCGACGCTCCGACCCGTATTCCCATCACCTCGCGCGCGGGGATACCGCTGGCGCGCATCAATGCAACGCAGAGTGCCGACATATCGAGGCATTTTCCCCCCATACGCCCATCCTGTTCGAGTTGGGAGAGCATAGCATTGGGGCTTCCGACACCGCACCCTTGGACACTCTCGTCGCGGTAGCTGTTCGCCACAATCCAGTCGTAGATTTTGCGGGCTTTTTTGAGGGGATCTTTTTCCGCTCCTGTGATATTTTTGGCAACTTTGGCAACGGCTCCGTCGGTGGGGATATGCGCTGAGGGGGCTAAAAACTCTCTCGCTTTTTCGAGTGTTTCGGGACAGATCCGTTTGGGGCGGAAATCGCATTGGCGATCTCTCAGTGCTACACTCATACTCAGTTTGAGGGTTTTGCTCACGGCACTTTTATCCCAATGGGCATAAAAGGTGCGGGCGCCGTAACGGTTGTGATCGCTCTCGAAATGGCTCTCTGCGTTGGTTGTGTTTCCAAACTCGATTACGCGCTGAAATCCGTTGATATCAGAGGGGAGGGGAACCCATAGGGCGCACTGTTTATCCTTATGGGCAGAGAGATCAAAACTCCAACGGATAGTATAGAGGGCAAGTCCCTCTTTGAGCGTCGGTGTTGAAGAGGCGGTGAGAAAAGAGGGGGTGAGGCAAATCGCCCCCGTAAGTGCTGATTTTTTAATAAATTCGCGTCGGTGCATGGGTTTATCCTACAATAATATCGGTATCGGTTTTAGCGACAACCTGAGCAACAATCACAGCAGGTATCCCCTCGTTTAGACACCGTTCGGCAATTTTTCGAGCATTTTCAGGGGTAGCGGTGATCAAAAGTCCCCCTGATGTCTGCGCATCAAAGAGGATCATCTCCATATCGGCTCCGACATCACGTTTGAAGTGTACTTTGGATTCGAGATACTCTTTGTTGGCATAGCTTCCCGCTGGGATGATCCCCATTGATGCCATCGGAACCGCTTCGGCGAAAAACGGGACGGCGGAACACTCTACTTCTATCGTTTTAGTGCCTCCGCTCATCTCCGCTAAATGACCTAAAAAGCCGAATCCCGTCACATCGGTACACGCGTGAGCATCAAACTCCCGTGCGATGAGTGAGGCTTTATAGTTGAGGGTGCGCATTGTCTCCGCGACCTTCATCACGGTTGGCTCATCCAGTAGGTCGGCTTTGATCGCGGTGATCAGAATCCCCAATCCCAGAGGTTTGGTGAGGACGATCAAATCCCCTACCTGAGCTGTGTTGTTACGGAGAATTTTATCGGGGTGGACAAATCCGGTGCATGAGAGACCGTACAGCATCTCAGGGGTTTCTATCGTATGTCCGCCGACGATGATCGCTCCACACTCTTGTGCTTTGCTCTGCCCTCCGCGTAGAATCTCGGTGAGCACTTCGGTCGGGTGATTCTTGCCGTCAAATCCGACGAGGTTGAGTGCCGTCTTGGCATCGCCCCCCATCGCGAAGACGTCACTCAGAGAGTTAGCCGCCGCGATTTGACCGTAGATGAAGGGATCATCGACCACGGGGGTGATAAAATCGACCGTCTGCACCATCGCCAAATCATCAGTGATCCGATAAACCCCCGCATCTTCATTCCCCTCAAATCCGACGAGGAGATCTTTATGAAACGATTTCAGATGGCAGGTGACGTCTTCGAGCGAGCCGGGGGAGAGTTTGGCGGCGCATCCTGAAGCGCGGACGAATTTTGTCAGCTTAGCACTGTTGTTCATCTTGAATCCCTCTGAGAATGTCGAGTGTTTTGAGCGGGTCATCGTTGTGGATGCTCATATCGGGTTTGATGGTTACTTTGTAGACTTTGTCGTAATATTGGGTCAATAATATCTCGGAAACTCTGGGTAAATCACCGTTCTCAAATGCGGCGATAGCGGAGGTTTTATCGTCACGGCTGATGTAAGGGGAGATCCGCTCCATCCGTTCCATGAAAAAGTGTTCATCCATCGAATCGTACATCCGCATGATCCGCTCCACACGCTGCTCTATAGGTGCGGTGATTTCAATGCGGAACCCTGATTCCATCTGCTTGTATAAAGAAGAGGGGAGCATGATTTTTCCGATTCGCTTGCTCTCGGCTTCGACAAACCCTTTTTTTTCAGGTTTTAGGGAAAGGAGAGCATGGGTGAGCCGATTTTGGAACTCTTTTTGGCTCGGCTGGGCACCGTTGACATCGCCGAAGACCGAACCGTAGTGGTTCGCCATTTTTTCCAAATCGATGACGTTGTCCAGTTCATTTAGGAGATCGCTTTTGCCGCATCCCGTATTTCCGCCAAGGGTTATAAAATTGAGCGGTGGGAGAGTATCCAGATAACCGGTGACAAAGGTTCGGTACGATTTATACCCTCCGATCACGCGGTCGATTCGGTAGCCGATGTTTGAGAGGATAGTCCCCAGCGAAGAGGAGCGCATGCCGCCGCGCGCACAATAGATCGCGATTCGCGAGTTCGGGGTGAATGCAGGATAGATATCGTGAATATGGCGCGCCGCATTAAGGCAGACGTATGAAGCTCCCTTGACGCGTGCTTCAAAAGGGGAAATTTGTTTGTAAATGGTGCCGACTTCGTGATGTTCCGCATCATTTAACGCATAAAAATTTTGTGCTGAGGGGACGTGAGATTCACCGTATTCGTGCGGACTTCGCGCATCGATGATGAGGTCATAGGTATTGTGAGATTCTAAAAAGGTTTCAATCGGTATGGTTTGTATCATTTCGCATTTTACCATTTCTCCGCTAATAGCTCCTTTATAAGCCCCCTTATGCCATAATTTCACACTTACAAGGGAGTTCTCATGGCGGCAGGTTCGACGATTTACAAAGTACAACTCAGTATCGCCGATATGGATCGCAACTACTACGAGACCCATGAGATTACGATAGCCCAGCACCCTTCCGAGACCGATGAGCGACTGATGATCCGTCTCGCAGCTTTTGCCCTCAACGCATCCGATCGGCTGGTCATTACCAAAGGGATCGGCGGAGACGATGAACCCGAACTGTGGGAGAAAGATTACAGCGGTGACATCGTGCTGTGGATCGATTTGGGACAGATGGATGAGAAACGGTTACGCAAAGCGTGCGGACGAGCGGAAAATGTGATCGTCTACACCTATAACCTCAAAAGCGCCACCGCGTGGTGGAGACAATACGGTGCGACGTATGAGCGGTTTAAAAATCTTCGTGTGATCCATCTGCACGCTGAAGAGATAGAGAAGCTGTGTGAACGCTCCATGCGTCTGCAATGCAACATCAGCGACGGAGAACTCAGTTTTCACAGTGAGCGTGGAGATGTTACAATACTACAAGAACAGTGGCAATAACACGTCACTATTCTCCACACATCTTCGCCCTTTATCTCTAAATTCGTTACCTTTAGCTATACTTATCCCCACTATTATCTCACTATTACGGATAAACCTATGAAACGAAAAATTGGAAAATTTAAAAGTTCTATCGCTACCCTCGAACTACAAGATCGCGTATTGCGCGAAAATACCCTTATCCTTGCCGAACCGGGTTCAGGTAAAACGCATCTTGCCAATAAAATCCGTGCTTTCGTCATCGATAGCGGTATTCCTACCCTTTATCTCGATTTTTCGAATCCGACACCGGATCAGGTTGAGGAGAAATTTAAAATCAGCAGTGAATTTTATTACATGTGTTTTGATGAGAGCGATGCGTTTAATGCCGCTTTGGATGCTGCCATTGCGGAACGTAAAAATATTTATATGGCGGTCAGCCCTTCGTTTTTTGCAAGCAAACGGGAGATCAAAAGTAAGCTTTCCCAAATGATGCAAAAGCGGGAACTTTTGGAAAATTACTATTACATTATGCAAGAGATCGCGAGTTTGGAAGGGTTCTATACCAAATTCGAAGACTTTATGTTTTACATCTTCGACCTCGTCAACCTTAAAAAATTCGGCCTCACCTTTTTGGCACAGCCGCATGAGATGTTTGAAAATCCCCGTATCAAACTTCTTTTCTCGTTTCTCTTTATCGGGCGCTGTTCAAATGCCTATTATTACAACACGACGATGCTCCGCTCAATGGCACCGAACACTTTTCTTTATCAGCACCGTGTCGATAACCGCTCTCTCCTCTTTAACAACATTCAAAGCGACATCGTCTTTATCGACGAGTAACTCTTTATCTCTTCCAAACGTTAATAGGCGTATTTCTTTCTAAACTCTTCAAAAGCTTTTTTCGGGAGAGGTTTGGAGAAATGGTACCCCTGTATTTCATCGCATTGCTGTTCGCGAAGATAGTTGAGTTGGG
>NZ_MIBU01000055.1:0-21889 GCF_001830725.1 Sulfuricurvum sp. RIFOXYD12_FULL_44_77 | reverse complement strand
GGCGAGATTCAAATCACCGATGCCCTTATGACACAAGCACAAAAAGGGATGGTTTTAGCCTATAAGTTTAAAGGGAAACGTTTTGACTGCGGAAGTGTCGAAGGGTTTGTTGAAGCCACCAACTACTTTTACGAGAAAAGTAAAATCTAACTGTTATTGGCGAAGTACCGCCCGATCCCTTCCATTAAGCCCTCTACAAGCCATCGTTGATATTTCTCATCAGCGATGCGTGTGGACTCTTCAGGATGACTGATATATCCCACTTCTAGCAATACCGCCGGCATTTGAGCCCCGACTAGAACCCAAAAAGGGGCTTCTCGAACACCGTTATCATGAACATTCGGAAATTGTTTACGCAGATTGCTGAACATCCCTTTTTGCAAATCAATAGCCAGTTTATTCGAAGCGATGATTTTCTCTTTGTTCAAAAAGCTCAAAAAACTGAGCTTACCGTATTCTCCCATCTCTTCCATATCTTCAGAGTTTTCCAACGCCGCAACCCGCATCGATCTCTCACTCCGAGTCGGTGAGAGAAAATAGGTCTCAAGCCCTTGTGCCGCAAGAGGATCAGAGGTTTTCGGGATAGAGTTCGCATGCACCGATACAAAAAGGTCCGCTTCTTTATCATTGGCAAACTTTGTTCTATCTTTCAGTTCAATAAAAACATCATTACTACGTGTCATATAAACGGTATACCCCATTGCACGGAGTTTTTCTGAGAGCTGTTTTGATATCCCTAACACAATCTCTTTTTCCATAAACCCGTTACCGACAGCTCCGCTGTCTTTTCCCCCATGCCCCGGATCGATCACGATAATCTTTTTGCTTCGATCACGTGGAGTGACAGTCACGAGGGGAGGAAGGGCCGACAATTGCAAAGGTTCTTGCACCTCTTCTTTAACCGGAGCGGTTGCAAGTGGAGGGGTAGTTTTAGGGGGTTCTAGGGAAAGATCGATATAGAGCGTTGAACCCTTAGGAGTAGTCTTAATCGAGATAGGTTGATTATGTTCAATCACCACACGGAGTGTTTTGGCATCAAATTGTGCCATTATGATCCGGTTAATACTTTGATGCTCCAACGTCTGGGTTTTTGAAAGGGTCGAAGAGTCAATATCCATAATATATCGAAATCGCTTTTTATCGGTTTCGAGGATTTTCGACATTCGGACTTCTGAGGGTTTAATCTCACTGTCAAATACCAATATCAGTCCGTTATCTTTCCAAGAGGTATCCAAAAGTCTATGACGCATCGTCATCGTGATTTCATTTTTAGGGAGTATGGGGTCGGATTTGATCATTTTTTCCGGTTCAGGGGTCGAAAATTTACTGGCGACAAGAGCCGGTTTGAAGGTTTTATCATATATTACCGAGGGGAGCGGAGAAGTCGGTGTTTTTTCCGTGACCATCAGCGGTTTTGCGCTAGGAGTATTTTTTTTGAGTTTTGCCAAATCGGTTTGATATTTACGGACATCAATGCCGAGTTTCTCTCCCCCTTGAACGATCCCCTCTAGTGCTTCTAGAGCAACAGGGGCATCTTTATCCAAAATCGCACGCAGATAGAGGGTTTTAAATTCATTGTATCCCCGAAACTGCTCAATCTCATCATTGCTTGCCAACGCTTTTTTAGCCGATTCCAAACGATCCGTGTCGATGGCACCCATAAGAGAGGTAAAACAGACAATAGCAAGGAAGAAAAATCGGTTCAGCAAGGTGAAGCTCACTCCCCGTGGGTTAGTTTTTCCATCAACTCTTTGACGGAGATAATTTTATCGATACGGTAGCCGTTGCTTCCTGAAAAGAACAAACCAAGCTCTTTATCACCAAGATACGCATCGCTCAGACGATCGGCGATACAAAAACCGACCTCTTTGGCTTCGACGCCGCGATTACACGGAGCGACACAGTTAGAGATACATTTGATAGAGGGACCCGTGCGGGTATCGATAAGATCGCGTAAATGGGTACGAACTCCGCGCGCCGGATAACCGACCGGCGATTTCATCAATGTGATATCTTCCTCTTTGGCTGCGAGGAGAACCTCTTTGAAATTATCATGGGCATCGCACTCGAATGTACCGATAAAGCGTGTTCCCATCTGTACTCCGCTAGCCCCCAATGCCATCATTGCATCAATATCATTTTTATCCCAGATTCCCCCCGCTGCGATAACGGGGATATTTCCCCACAACGCCGCCTCTTCTACGACGGGAGCGACAAGATTTTCCAGCTGATACTCTTCCATCGCACATTGCTCATACGTGAACCCTTGATGTCCGCCGCTGAGAGGTCCCTCAAGTATAACGGCATCAGGGAGACGGTTGTACCGTTTTTGCCATCGTTTGCAGATAATAGAGAGCGCTTTAGGAGAGGAGACGATCGGAACCAGTGCAACATCGGGATAATCCGCCGTAAATTCAGGCATATTAGTCGGTAATCCTGCACCGGTAATGATGATATCAATTCCCGCTTCACACGCATCGGTTACGACTCGGCCATAATCGTTGATCGCATACAAAATGTTACACGCCAAAGGGGCATCACCACAGATTTTTCGGGCATTTTTGACAATTGCCTCAAGCCCTTTTTTGGAGTAAAAATTCTCCGCATCCAACGGGCGGTTAGCAATCAGTTTATTCGCATGCACTTTATCTTCATAATATCCCGTACCGACGGAGCTAATGACACCTAGTCCTCCTTCAGAAGAGACCGCTCCCGCAAGGCGATCCCAGCTGATTCCGACACCCATTCCTCCCTGAACGATAGGAATTTTAATGGTATGCTTACCGATTTTAATTGGTTTGAAACTCATTGGGTTACCTTTAATCGCGCAAATTTTCGTTTTCCCACTTGAAGGATGTATTCACCCGCTTCAAGTTGGTATTGCTCATCGCTTAGTTTATTTTGGTCGATTTTAACAGAGCCTTGCTTAATCTCCCGACGTGCTTGTGAAGTAGAAGGGCTAAGAGCACAATCGACCAGTGCTTTCGCAATCCAGATCGGAGCCTCTGTAGTAAATTCATCCATTTCGCTCGGGATTTCGCTTTGGGCATGGACACGCTCAAACTCCGTTTGGGCACCTAATGCCGCTTCCTCGGAATGGAACCGCGCCGTGATTTCAAGGGCTAACGCCTCTTTTACTTTTTTCGGATGCAGAGTTCCGTTTTCCACTCCGACTTTAAGCGCTTCAATTTCATCCAAGCTTTTAGTGCTTAAGAGTTCATAATAACGCCACATCAAGATATCGCTAATGCTGAGGATTTTTCCAAACATCTCGTTTGGCTCATCGGCTACGGCGATGTAGTTCCCCAATGATTTGGACATCTTTTGAACACCGTCAAGACCTTCGAGAATCGGCATCATAAGGACACTTTGTTCTTTTCCGATCTCATACACCCGCTGTAAATGGCGACCCATCAGAAGGTTGAATTTTTGATCCGTTCCGCCGATCTCAACGTCACTTTTCAAATGGACACTGTCATACCCTTGGAGCAACGGGTACAAAAATTCGCTAATGGAGATCGAGATTCCCGCTTTATGCCGTTTGTCGAAATCGTCTCGCTCCAACATACGTGCCACATTATAGGTCGTTGTAAGTTCCAGCATCCCTGCCGCACCGAGCGGATTGATCCAATCGGCATTGAAAACAACGGTTGTCTTTTCGGGATCGAGAATTTTAAATACTTGCGTTTTATAGCTTTGAGCATTCTCTTGAATCTGCGCCGGAAGCAACTTTTTACGGGTTTCACTTTTCCCTGTTGGATCACCGATTTGTGCGGTAAAATCCCCGATCAAAAACTGAATATGCCCCCCGAATTTTTGAAATGCAGCAAGTTTTTGGAGCAAGACGGTATGTCCCAAATGCAAATCGGGAGCAGTCGGATCAAACCCCGCTTTAACGGTATATGTTTCTTTTTTTTCAAACCAATTTTTGAGAAGGGTCTCTAAACGTGCTTCATCAATAATTTCGGCGGTTCCTCGTCGTATTTCACGTAATGCTGTTTGTATCATGGTTTATCCTTGGCTTCGGTACGCATCATCCGTCCGAAAAAATTGTATGATTTTCCCTTTTTTCTCCAATTTGGAGCGAAGGCGGTTAATATCGGGTTCGAGAGTTTGAAACTCCATTTCGCAGTATTGCGTATGTTCTGATTTCTCTTTTCCGAGTTCAATAGAGTTGATATCGGCACCCATTTTGGCCATATAGGTGAGCAAATCGGCGAGAGAGCCTTTCGCACTTTGCATACTGATGATAAGGTGGTAGCGGAAATAGTGCTGCGCTCTCCATCGCACAAAAACCATCGGTTCTCTGCGATCGATCATCCCTGCCGCATTTTTACACATTTTATGGTGAATATGCGCTTTCCCCTGCTGTAAAAAAGCGACAATTTCATCCCCTGTTTTCGGATGACAACAGTAGTCAAATACGGCATCACCGACACTGCTGGCAGCATAGATTTCCAACGATGCAAAAACATACGGTTTCAGCCTAAAACGGTTACGGGATAAAAAGGCACTGATGCGGTTGTTCTCACCTATCTCCAGCGCGAAACGGTTAACCGTCTCTTTAAGCAAATCAAGTTCGCTAGGGATTCGGTGACGTTGCTCTTCTAAATGAGTTTGGGCAAACAGCTCTTCAAGTCGTACCGGATCCATATTAAAGACGGTACTCAAAATATTCATCCCCGTTTCGGTATCAATCGCTTTGATCCGCTGGTTACAATTCGCCCGCATGCTGGCTTTGGCTCGGGAGGTTTTGACGGCGTCAATCCAACTGCATCGATTGATTTTTTTCGATCCCGTCGTAATTTTAACGATATCTCCGTTATGAAGCTCATTTAAAAGGGAGGCTTTCTCTTTGTTAATCAAACACCCCTCTGCAGTGTCACCGATTTCGGTATGAACCGCATACGCAAAATCAAGAGCCACCGCTCCGCGAGGGAGGGTGAAAGGTTTTCCTTTCGGAGAAAAGACACTGATATCTTCGCTGAAAAGATCATTTTTGATCAGTTCGTAAAAGGCTTCGACCGATTCATTTTGGTACTGAAGATTATGGAGCCAATCAAGGCTGATCGGGTTGTTCCCGCCGCTTTTGTATTTCCAATGCGCCGCAACCCCGAGTTCCGCTGTTTTGTGCATCTCATAGGTACGAATCTGTACTTCAAAAATTGCCGTTGAATCAAAAACCGACGTGTGAAGCGTCTGATATCCGTTCTCTTTCGGGATCGAAATGTAATCTTTGAAACGGGAAGAGAGGGGCTGAAAATTGAGATGAACCAGCCCTAAAACACGGTAGCAGTCGATCGGTTTCTTCACCAATATCCGTACCGCCAAAAGATCAAGTATCTCATCAATGCTGATCCCTTTTCGCTGCATTTTAAGATAGATCGAATAATGGTGTTTGACACGGCTGAGGATTTCAAAGTCATCTTCATTAAAGCCGTTTTCTAACATCATTTTGGTCAATTTTTCGCAAAAATCGCTCAACCTTGCATTGATAGATCGAAAGTTTTCCTCGAAATACATATCAATTGCTTGTTTCTCTTCACTAAAAAGGTATTTAAAACTCAAATCCTCCAAGAGATTTTTAAGATATGAGATACCCAAACGGCTTGCAATCGGAGCATAAACGACCAATGTCTCTTCAGCAATGCGGTGCTGTTTGATTGGAGCCAACGCTTCAAGGGTAAGCATATTGTGAAGACGATCGCACAGTTTAACGACCAAGACTCGAACATCTTCAATCGAGGCAATCAACATTTTTCGAAACGAGAGTGCCGAAACGACCAGTTTTTCATCGGAGTTCGAAGGGATGAGCTGGGCATCACGAATCGTATCAATCTTCGTTAACCCCTCAACCAAATGGGCAACATCATCACCGTAATCGCGTGCGATTTCATCAATACCGATATGGGTATCTTCAACCACGTCGTGTAAAAGCGCGGCAATAACCATCGCTTCATCTCCGGTTATATTAGCAACAATCGATGCGACTAAAACCGGATGGACGATATAGGCTTCACCGCTTTTACGAAACTGTCCTTGATGGGCTTGTTGTGAAAAGGTAAGGGCATTTTGGATTGCAGCAGACGTAGGGATATGTTTATAGAGGTGTGCTATCGCACCCTCAACATCATTGATTCCGATTACGTTTTCTATGTCGATGGTATTCAATGATGCCGCTTTTTAGTAAAATTAGTCTTTGTCTACGAAACCTTTGATCGTGATATACCCTTCGGCAATCTCCATCAAAGCGATATCAGCCGTTTTAGCTTTTTTTACATCGACGTTAAGTTTAGTAGTTGCTCCGTTTAGAAGCTCTTCTGAGCGTTTTGCAACGGCGATAGCCAATTGGTAACGGTCGATATTTGCAGTTTCAAGTGCTTTTGCAGTAAGTTGTTCGAGTCTCATAGTAATGATCCTTTTAGTTTATTTTACGATAGAGCAACGGGATAGGTTACCCTGAATAATTTCGAGAAGGTTACCCGGCGTGAACATATCGCACACGATAATCGGGAGTTTATTCTCTTTGGCCAACGCAATAGAGGTGTCGTCCATCACTTTGATATGATCTTGCAATGCTTGCTCATATCCGAGACTCGGAAGTTTGATCGCATCATTAAACTTTTTAGGGTCTTTGTCATACACACCGTCTACTTTGGTCGCTTTGATAATCACTTCCGCACCGATTTCAATGGCACGAAGGGTCGCAGCCGTATCGGTCGTAAAGAACGGGTTACCCGTCCCTGCCGCGAAAATCACGACGCGTCCGCGCTCTAAATGGCGGGTTGCACGACGGACGATAAACGCTTCGGCAATTTGTTCCATTTTGATCGCACTTTGAACGCGTACCAGCATCCCCTCGTGTTCACACGCTTCTTGCATAGCAATCGCATTGATAACGGTTGCCAACATCCCCATATAATCACCTGAGGTTCGACGAATAATTCCATCTGCCGCCGCAGTCACACCGCGAATGATGTTACCGCCGCCGATAACGATCCCCACTTCAATCCCTGCATCAACGAGTGTTTTAATCTCACCGGCAATAAATTTTAGAATTTTCGTATCGATGCCGTGACCGTTTTCACCGGCCAACGCCTCACCGGAGAATTTTACCAAAACACGTTTATAGCCCATACAACTCCCTATAAAGCATCTTTGATGTGCCCTTTAAATTAGGGGCATTATACTTTATTGTCGCTTTAAGGTTGCTTTGATTACACTAAGCTTCATAATGGATAAAGGAAAAAATGAAGTGCGGCTGTTCGATACGTTTAAAACATGGTTAAATCCACTCCCAATGCACCGTGCTCCACAGTATGGACGGGGGATACACGCTCTTCCGAATACGGATGAAAGAGAACTGTTTGAACGCTCATCAGCAGCTTTCATGGACGGTGATATTCTCAGCGGATATGAGTATTTTTTATCCTCCCTCATTCACCAAAAGAACACCTATCCCTCCCCCCATCTAAGTATTGAGCGTCTTGAAGAATCGCTCCATTTCAGCCTCACTCAAGGGTATGCTCTCATCAAAGGGGTGGCTACTCTGACATCGTTTGAAGCCCATGCCGATATTGCGCTGAGCGACAAACTTCACGTCGCGATCAAACGCCGTTTTTTAGAGCGTGATTTTCAGCTTACCTATTGCCGATTCAGTGAATCAAAAGGGGTTGTAAAACTCTCTATCCGCCTCGATAATGCCACCATAACCCCCCAAAAAATCTTTTACCCTCTCCGTGAAATAGCCCTTAATGCCGATTTTGAAAAAGAGTTTATAGCCGGTGAATTTGATGAATCACTACTGCTGGATACCGAACATCTCCTCAGTGTTCCTCGTGAAAAAATTGAGGTGAACTTCACTTTTATGCAGCAATGGATTCAAGAGACCAAGCAAAGCCTTATCGGCCTTTTATCCAACGACAATACGGGGATGACCTCGTTTAGCTATCTTGCCCTCCTCTTGCAAATCGATTATCTTCTCCTCCCCCACAAAAAAATGGCTAAAAATATCAGTGAAAAAATCAACGGCTATTTTATGGACGATGAGAAACTGACCGAGGATAAAAACGTCGATTTGGAACAATATCTCACTGAACTTGAAGCTATGGATATCGAATCGTTCGCAACGCAGTTCTACAACTCAGCCTATACGTTTTCCCCATTCGAGCAGGCAATGCACGATGAGATTTCAGCCTTTATCGAAGAGTCGCTGGGGAAAGTTCGCTGGTACAAAAACAACCGCTCAACCTATGTCATCACCGTCATTTACCGCTATATTTCCCTCTATATCCTCTACAACTACGGGCTTCACCCCTCACTTCGCTCGCTCCTTCATCTGCACGTCGAAATCTACGCCTCCGATTTTTTCAAAGCCGCAGGGGAGACGCCGCTGTACGACCCGCTGAGTAAATCCTTTAAAGAGAACCTCATCGCACAACGGATACGTGAATCGATAGAACCGTATATGAGCCGTTACAAAGGACTAAATGATTTTTCAGAACACCTCAATTACAGTGATTTAGATCATTTCAGCCAAAGCTATTATCTTCAAATCAAAAATCTCGATTATACGGAGGTGTAAGTATGAATACAGCCACCCAAAAAATGGTCGAACAAACGATTGAAAGTATCGTCCAGATCACTAACCCCTACGGCAGCGGAAGCGGTTTTCTCATCGGAGAGCTTATCATAACCAACTCGCATGTCGTCAGTGGCCTCAAAGAGGTACTCATCAGTACCAAAACCCTCCCTAAAACCATCGGTACGGTCATCTATGACGATCCTGCATTTGATCTCGCATTTATCCGCTCCCCTATCTCTATCGAGTGCAAAAATCCTTTGGTTCTCTCCGAAATCCCCGTACAAGACGGAAATGGAGTCATTGCCATCGGCCATCCCTACGGACTTAATTACTCTACGACGGAAGGGATCGTCTCCAAAGCCTCCCGTCTCCAAGGAGAGGTGGAATACATCCAATTCGATGCCGCCATCAATCCCGGAAACAGCGGAGGGCCGCTCCTTAACGACTCTGCAGAGGTGATCGGTGTCAACACGTTTATCATCCAGAACTCCAATAACCTTGGCTTTGCCCTCCCCTCATACACTCTCAAAGAGGCACTTGATCAGTTCCGAGCTCTAAAAACCGAAGATGTTATCCGATGCGGTTCATGTAAAAATCTAATTGTAGAATCCACAATCCAAAATGATTATTGCCCAAAATGCGGAACGAAACTCGACGTTGCAAAACGACGCCGTGAGGGGTATAAACCCTCTGGTGTCGTGGCATTGATTGAAAAGATTTTAGAAGCTCTGAAGATTAATGTGACCCTATCCAGACGGAGTCAGCGGAGCTGGCGGTTTGAGATAGGAACAACCCGTATCGACATCAACTATTACGATAACGGTATCGTCATTGCCGATTCGGCACTCTGCCGTATTCCGCAAGAGAATATCGAAGCACTGTATGATTATTTATTAGGGGAAAACAGTGCACTGGAGCGATTGCAGTTTTCGATCAACGAGAACACCGTCTATCTCTCCTATGTGATCGTCGATTCATCGCTCAGTGAAATGCACGGTACATGGGCGTTGCGGAAACTCTTCGACAGTGCTCCCCGTTATCAAAAGTTTCTCAGTGAAAAATTCAAAGCCCCTGAGCCGAAGTTTGATGAGTTTGAATAATAGATTAGCAATTTGCAAAAGGCGAGCAAATGACCAACATTGAAGAACACCGTTTCTGGATAACGGCAAAACAGCTCTTGCGTGAACGCTTAAGCCTTTTTGAGGATAAAGCTGACGATACTATTATTGATGAGCGTATCCGTGGCGACATTCATATGAAAGGGGCAAATCTCTGGATTTTAATGTTTGCTATTTTCGTCGCATCCATCGGTCTAAACGTCAATTCCACCGCCGTTATTATCGGAGCGATGCTTATCTCTCCGCTGATGGGACCGATTATGGGGATCGGATACGGAGCGGGAATTAACGATTTTACCCTTCTGCGAAGAGCATTTAAAAATCTGGCTATCGCAACCCTTATCGGTCTTCTTACCTCTACCCTTTATTTTTGGATCTCACCGCTCGATACCGCCCAATCAGAACTCCTTGCACGGACGACACCGACCGTGTGGGATGTCTTGATCGGACTTTTCGGTGGATTGGCCGGAATCGTTGCGATCACACGCAAAGAAAAGACAAACGTTATCCCCGGTGTTGCTATTGCAACAGCATTGATGCCGCCCCTGTGCACTGCTGGATTTGGTTTGGCAACAGGACATTGGAGCTATTTCTTCGGAGCATTTTACCTCTACACCATCAACTTTGTTTTCATCGCATTATCGGCATTTTTAGTCGTTCGCGCATTTAATGTGGCGGAGAAAAAATACGTCGACTCCGATGTTGCCAAGCGGGCACAGCGCTATATCGTTGCCGTAGCGCTTCTTACGATCCTGCCAAGTTCATATTTGGCCTATCAGCTCGTCGGACAAGAGGTCTTTAAAGCCAAAGCGACCGCCTTTGTAAACGAACACCTGAATTTTAAAAACACAAATGTGGCTCAGGTAAAAATCAACCCAAAAACCTACGAAGTAAAAGTATTTCTGATCGGAGACTATGTTCCCAAGAGCGAACTCGATACCATTATCATACGGCTAAATGCTGAAGGGTTGGAAAAAGCCAAACTCAAAGTGTATCAAAACGGCGAACGCGAAGATGTTGACGTCTCCACACTCAAAGCCGATATCATCACCGATTTGTATCAAAATACAAAAGCCGATCTGCAAGCTAAAGAGAAAGAGATCGCCCGATTAAAAGAGGAGATGTCTCTTTTATCACGTAACCGCGACTATTACAGTGCTATCCCCAATGAACTGGAAACCCTCTTTCCTAAAGTTACCAATGTTGTCTTGTCCCAAAATTATGATGAAACGGCAGTGGAACGTAACGTCAGTGAAAATCGCCTGATTCTCAATGTCGAGACTAAAAAACGGCTCTCAAGAGGAGAACGGGCAAAAATAGAAAAATGGCTCAAAATGAGAACGAAATCGGATAACGTAAAAATCATCATCCATTAGATTTTGCCGTCTTCTATATTTTCTAACCGTTAACTTAGTTTTTCTATCATGTATCCTGATTAAGGAAACATATGCTCAAATACTCTCTGCTGAATTTTTTTAAACTTGAATCAGCCACCGGAATACTCCTTGTTTTAGCCACGCTTTTCGCTATGATCATGGCAAATACAAATCTTCACTCATTGTACGATGCACTGACGTCGATTCCCGTTGTTATCAGCATCGGAGAACTCGTAATTGCCAAACCGCTTCTTCTATGGATCAATGACGGTCTTATGGCCGTCTTTTTCTTTATGATCGGTTTGGAGATTAAACGTGAAGTGATTGAGGGCTCTCTCAGTGATCCCAAAGCGATAGCCGTTCCCGCTTTTGCCGCACTGGGTGGGATGGCAGTCCCCTCGCTCATTTATGCATGGTTCAACTGGAACAATCCTATAGCGCTTCAGGGGTGGGCGATCCCCTCTGCTACCGATATCGCATTTGCTCTAGGTATATTGACCCTTTTGGGAGATCGCGTCCCCAAAGGGCTTAAACTTTTTCTTTTAGCACTGGCGATTATTGATGATTTGGGTGCGATTATCATCATTGCCCTTTTTTATACCTCCGAGCTATCAAGCGTTTCATTAATCACTGCGGCGACTATGATCGCTCTTTTAATTATCATGAATATCAAAGGAGTTATCAACCACACCGCATACATATTGGTCGGTATCGTCTTATGGACAGCGGTTTTAAAATCAGGGGTTCACGCCACCCTAGCCGGCGTCATTCTGGGGTTACTGATTCCGCTTAAAAACAACAAACCCTCTTTCCATGCACTTGAGCACTCCCTCCACGCACCGGTCAACTTTATCATTTTGCCGCTGTTCGCGTTTGCCAATACCGGCATCGGCTTTTCCAATATTTCGGCACAGGATTTCTACGATAACATTACTCTTGGAATCGCATTCGGCCTCTTTATCGGCAAACAAGCAGGGGTATTTTTATTTAGTGCATTGGCGGTTTGGATGGGATTTGGAAAACTCCCTTACGGTGTTAATTGGGGACAACTCTACGGCGTTTCAATCATCAGCGGGATCGGGTTTACGATGTCGTTATTCATCGGCTCTCTTGCATTTGAGCATGCCAGAGCCGGAGGTCTCGCTTTATGCGATGAAAGGCTGGGGATATTACTAGGATCACTCCTCTCCGGAGTGATCGGATATGCGGTATTACGCTATTTTTTAACTAAACCGCTTAAATCTGATGGGTTTGAATGAATAATAGATTTTATTCATTCAGAACTAAACTACCACTTTCTTAGGAATGACAAGGTTTCGTCATCCTCGTACTTGACACGGGGTTCCAACTTATACTCTTATAGAAAAAATCTATTATCTGTTTTGATTTTCTAAAAAATCTAGGTATAGCTTAATTTTTTTATACTCCAAATTCTTCATATACTGCTCCATAAATTCATAGTCTAGTTCACCTTTATCATTAACCGGAAGTAAAAGTTTTTCTTTCTTCAATCTCGTGTCACTTCTTTTGTAGCCAAAATTATATTTCCCTCTGATTTTATCTGATACGGTGGTAATGAATAAACCAATATGTCTATTTAAAAAGTCTGCATATCCAGCCGTAATATCGGAGGTAGCGATAAAGTCTTCTGATTTATAGACGGCATATCCCATTGACCCTTCTCCATTCCTAATAAAAGCAATGCAGTTTCCTTTTTGTATCATCTCCTCATTGTTTTTAACTTGACATAAAACACCATTATTTCTATTTGTCGCTCCTAAATAGTTAATGCCATTTATTGTCTTTTCTAAATGATTCAACCCTTTTGATTTTCCAGTTTGAAATTTAAAAAGCTTCCCAACCTCAAATCCATCCCATTCCATCTCTTCGAGCTTCTGTATCTCTTTATACTCCAATTTGCTTAACATTGTTTTTGTATATTGTTTATAAAATTCTACTTTTCTTCCTATTATTGATTTTATGTATTGTTCCATAAGATCATAATCTGGTTCATCTGAATTATTAGGGTTCACTGGAAGTAATATTTTTGAAGAGTCGGCATTTTTTTGTCTAAATTGCTTTCCATATGAATATTTGTCTTTTTGGTAGCCAATTGAATTCGTTATAAATAATTTAACATATTCTGATAGATCATCATTGATAAAAAAGTATATATTATCATCGCCACAGCATTTATGCTTGTGGTAAAATGAGTTTCCAAACATATCAATTGAGATAAAATCTTCGAATACCTCCATTGAAAGATTAGAAACGAATTCAGCCACTCCTTGTCTTTGTTCTCCAGCTGTTAGCAATGGAATATCACCTTCTTTACGGTCATCTTTAGTAAGTCTTTTACCGTGATAATTTTGAAATATACCATCATCTCCACTTAACAAAAATCCTTTCCATTCTCTATCACTAAGCATTATTGACATCTGCATCTTGCTCAAGCCCAAATAAATAACCTCTATTTTGCATTATCATAGAAAATTCAAACGATAAATAGTCTCCAATAGTTTTCTGAAACTCTGCATCCGTTGGAATTTCATCATTAAAATAATAGAAGCTGTGAAGCCATTCGTCATCTTCCTCTATGCTCGTTTTAACACAAAAATTCGTTTCTGATTCTATCCTGTCAAACCATACATCAATTAAATGTTGTTTTTTGTCTTTGGCTTGTTCGGTTTCTACAAGCCCTATGTGCTTACTGACTTTATATCCATCATTCTCAAAGTTTATAAATTTGCATTCTTTATCTTTTGGATGTGGTTCACCTGCCGTAAAGATAGCTATACACGGATTTACTCCTACTCCATAAAATGTATTTTTATTCAGAGTTATAACGCCCTCTAAAGTATGTTTCTTTAATATATTTACTTTTATTGCCTCTTCTTCTTTTGTCTTACCTGTTACAGAAGATTGTGGAACAATCACAACGCATCTTCCACCAACCATTAATGAATCCAACAAGTGTTCTGTAAAGGCTATTTCATATAAATCAGGGTTTTGTTTCGAACCTTGAGAATATGGAGGATTTATCATCCCTACTGTTGCTTGTTTGAGCTGTAATTTATTTGAATCTTGTTTCAGAAAGTCGTCATTGATTAAATTGCTTTTACCATCGCCTCTCAGAATCATATTTGTGGTGGCTATTGTAAACATATAGGGCTGTAATTCAAATCCGTGAAGCTGTTTTTGTTTAATGCTCTTTTTCAAAGCCTCAGTATCGGTTTGTTCTAACATATGGTGCATTGCGGCAACGAGAAAACCTCCTGTTCCACAGCAAGGGTCTAAGACGATATCAAAGGGGCTAATATCAATCAATTCACAAAACAAATCAGTGATATGCTTTGGAGTGAGAACAATACCTAAAGATTGCCCATCACCTCCAGAGTAGGACATAAACTCACCATAAAATCTTCCCAAATAGTCTTCTGATGATCTTGCGTATTTTATGTTTCTATAAATCTTATCATCTAAAAATTCAGTGTAATGCTTTAATGGTGTTTTGTTCAACTTAGGATTTATTTCATTTAACACCTGAGTGTCTTTGATGAGTGCAAATTGGCTCAGAATCTTATCTTTTTTCACTTCAGGAGATACATTCGCTCTTGTTAAGTTAAATACGATTGCATCGTAAATTTTCTGTCCATCCGTCTTAATTGTGTCACCTGTTAAATCTTTAATAGAGAAGTTGCCAAAATCAGATTCTCTAAGTGCTAGTAAAATCCCAGATACAATCAATGGCTTGTCAACATCTTTTAAATTTCCATAATTTCTCAAATCTTCGTGTAGATTTGCTGCATCTTGCAAAATTTCTGCTGTCTCTTTTTCTTGATTCGTTTCTTCTTTTAATACTTCTCTTGTGTAATACTCTTCAATATTTTTTTCTGTAAATGAAATAAAAGACTCAACATCAGGCAGTTCTCTATACCACTCTGTTTCGTCAATATAGATAGGGCTAATTTTATGTTTTTTTGGATTTCCAGAGATACCGAAAGCAATAATTTTTTTATATGAAGTATTTTTTGCTAAATGTTGCCCATAAAATAAAGCCCCATTAATCGCGTAATCTTTTACATCTTTTGGCTCAAGACTGATTTGTCCATCATTATTCATTTTAATATGTTTTGACAAGTCGGCTTTATTCTCAATCACTAATAAAAAATCTTTGATGACACCAACGAATTCAGGAAATCCTACGTTACCAGTGCCTTTTTTTGATGCACTTTTTAAAGCATTATCAATTTCAATAATAGTGCTACCCTGTGGTTCTAATTCGATATTTGCTTCTTTTAATAAATCGCGAACCCAATAATCCGTTACAACTTCTTTTTTTGCCATTATTGTGCTCCAATTGTCGTTAATAATTAAATATTAGGAATTATTTTCCGATTATTTTTTTTGGATTATTGCATATTTTTCCTAAATAGAGTTATTTTAACAACATATGGTTCCGAATTTTGTTATCAGGAAGGAAGTATAAGAATTCCTACATGAAAATGACTCAACAAGATATGGCACGGTTATTAGATGTGGATGCACGGACATTGCGTAATTGGAGAACTACAAAGCCTTATTTATACAAAATAGTCATGCAAGGATTTGAAGTTGAAGAGGTAGTAAAGGAAGCAAAAGAACATTATGAACGGTTGGAAAAAATAACGCTACAGCCGAAAAATTAATAATTCAACACTCTCGTCATTCCGTGCTTCAACACGGAATCCACAAAAATGGATGGATACCGTATCAAGTACGGTATGACAAAATGCGTATGACAGTTAACTGAAAATGGCTAAAAAAGGGAACACTCTTCTTTTTTCTCCATTAACGATTGAATCGTCACAAGAATTTTTCCCAGTTCCCCTAGTGTTTCGATGATCGTGTTGAGAATATTCATCGTAATGCCAAATGTTTTTATACATTGATTAAGCAGTAAAAGTTTTTGAATTGGCGAAATAATAAAGATTGCTAATAGGGGGGCAAGGGGAGTAAACCCCTTGGCTACACTCAATTGAGCATAGGTGCAAAAATGCACAATAGAATAAGTGCTAACAGTATTCTATCCATAAAGACCCCCTTCTCATACCGTTTTTGGAGGGTAAAAAAAAAGGTCGAGGGGTAATTAATCCCTCGACCTCAGCGTTACCGCTCCATCAACGATATGAAAAGTTACTGTTAGCAAAAAAATTATACCATATTTTTAACGAGTATTTTACATCTACTTGTTTGCCCTGAAGGGCATAAGCACTCACCACGAACGATAAAGCTTAGAATTTTTTGTAATTCAGAAGTTTAGTGTGATAAACTAAAGCCGAATCGCCCATTTACGAGCCTCCTGTTCGATCAGTCTGTTCTCATCTTCGTTAAAAATCAAATCGATTTTTTGATCCCCTAAATCACGTTTTACTAATCTGATGGGTTTGAATAAGGGCTGATACACTCTCTTTTTGAGGGAAATCGGCTCCCATACTGATAATAAACGACGAGGCTTCCTGAAGGGTCAAGGTTGTTTTCTTGATCTTTGCTTCATCTACCAAAACCGTATATCCACTCGTCGGATTCGGAGAGGTAGGGATGAAAAGGACGCAGATATTTTCATAACGGTTGAGCAGATACGCAGGAACCCATAACCCCTCTTTTGGATACTCTACAAGTACCACCTCTTTTTTCGTCCCGTCTTCCCCACCGCTGAGCATTGCGGCGAGTTTTTTCGAGACGGAATAGACGGAGCGGATAGCGGGAATTTTCTCAAAGGTACTGTCAATCATTGAAACAAAAATGGAGCGCCCGTATTTCTCAATCGAATATCCAAGTACGGCAAAAACACCGATAACACCTGCCATCAATGCCAAGGTCACCCCAAACGAGTTAGTGTAATCATGAAGCGAAGAGTAGGCACTTACCCCTAAATTTTTAAGATAATTGACGACAACGATCACCAAGATCAAAGGGAAAAGCGAAAGCGCCCCCACAAAAATATAACGAAGCAAAAATCTAATTTTCGTACTCATTTATCACGCCTTTTTTGATATGGCGAATTATACCGCATAGGATACTTATCGGCGGTAGTGTTGCAACGCATACATATAGGAGTTACGCTCGTAAACCGAGGGGTTATCGGTATGAGCCAGCGAGATAGACCCTTTCATCTGAGAAATCGATTCGTACTCGTGTTTTGCCATCCATTCCCCCATATCACTCAAAATCTGCTTGATTTCCCCCTCCCCTTTGGTTAGCAGCACCGATGCCAACGCCGTCGCATCGGCTCCGCTCATAATCGCTTTAAGGACATCTTCACCACTGTGGATTCCCGTGTTGGCACACAATGAGCAAGAGAGTTTACCGTAGAGAATGGCACACCATCGCAGTGTTTCGCTGAGATTGTAGGAGGTTGTGATATTGGCTCTTTGCAATGGGCTCAGAAGTTCCAGATCGACTTCCACGCGCGTGGGGTTATCAAACAAGGTTAACCCTTTTGCCCCCGCTTCGACAAACCGTTTCGCCATATTGGCAGGGTTTGAAAAGTAGGCATTCATTTTGACGTTCAAAGGGATATCGATCTTCTCAGCCACGCTTGCAACCGTATCGATATACATCTGCTCAACTCTATACCCTTCCATCTCCATCGAGGTAGGGATATAGGTGATATTAAGCTCCAGTGCATCGGCACCCGCTTCTTCGAGTTTCTTGGCATAACGGATCCAGCCCCCTGCTGAGATACCGTTCAAACTGGCAACAAGAGGGATATCGGTCGATTCTTTTATCCGGCGGATCTCTTCAAGATAGTTATCGGCTTGAAGATTTTCAAAATCAACTTCATCGGGAAGGTACGTAAGTGCTTCAGCGTACGAATTGCTGTTAATATGGAGGAAATGGTCAATCTGATGGATTTCATGGTTGATCTCCTCTTCAAACAAAGAGTGCATAATAACGGCGGCAATATCGTTATCTTCGAGTCTTCGGATACTCTCCACTGAAGAGGTCAACGGGGACGCACTGGCAATCAGGGGATTTTTGAGGTTCAATCCTAAAAATGTGGTGGTGAAATCCATAATTACGCCTCCTTCGATGAGGGTTCATAATATGCATGCAAATTTTGGTAGCGCGCATAAAGTGATTCAGCGGTATGAGCCGCTGTCTGAAGAAAAGTTCCTGCCGACAGAGCATTCATCTTCTCAACCATTTTAAAACGGGTTTCGCGGTACATAAAATCTTTCACATCGATTTTAGGTCCCTTATAATCCAGTGTCATCGGATTCTCACCCTCTTTGATTTTATCGGGGTTAAATCGGAAAATCGGCCATAAACCGCTGTCCACAGCCCGTTTTTGCTGATCAAACCCGTATTTCAAATCATACCCATGCGCTACGCAATGCGAATAGGCGATGATAATCGAAGGGCCGTCATACCGCTCCGCTTCGACAAATGCTTTTACCGTCGCGGTATCATTTGCCCCCATCGCGACTTTGGCGACATAGACGTTTTCATAGGCGATCGCCATAGCGGCGAGGTCTTTTGGAACCCCCGCTTTCCCCCCTGCGGCGAATTTCGCTACCGCGCCTGTCATCGTCGCTTTGGACTGCTGTCCTCCCGTATTGGAGTAAACCTGTGTATCAAGGACAAGGACATTGACGTTTTTACCGCTGGCGAGGACATGATCCAATCCGCCGTATCCGATATCGTACGCCCAGCCGTCTCCCCCCATAATCCAGACCGATTTTTTGACGAGATAATCGGCAAGCTCAAGAAGGGTTTTGGCATCCTCATTATCCAGTGTTTTTAGTGAATGTTTGAGTTTTTCGACCCTGTCGCGCTGCGCATTAATCTGTGATTCCGCATGCTGTTCGGCACCGAGAACCTCTTCGACGAGTGCTCCATCCAAATGCGGTTTCAATGTTTCGAGTACTCTGCGTGCCCTATCATTCTGCGCATCGATAGAGAGACGGAATCCTAGCCCGAATTCGGCATTGTCTTCAAAGAGCGAGTTTGACCATGCGGGGCCTCTCCCCTCATCATTCTTTTTCCACGGAGTAGTCGGGAGATTACCGCCGTAAATCGAACTGCACCCCGTCGCATTGGCGATCACCATCCGATCCCCGAAAAGCTGGGAAGCGAGTTTCACATACGGTGTCTCCCCGCACCCCGGACACGCCCCGCTAAATTCAAACAAAGGCTCTAGAAACTGTGACTCTTTGAGGTTGCTAGGATCGAGCGAGCCTCTATCCATTTTAGGAAGCGAGAGGAAAAAATCCCACTGCGCGATTCCCTCTTCACGCAGCGGAAGCTGCGGCACCATATTGATCGCTTTGAGATTGGTTTGGGATTTGTTTTTGGCGGGGCATACTTCGACGCAGAGGGCGCATCCCGTGCAATCTTCGATAGCGACCGAGATATTAAACACTTCATTCTCCCCGAAGTTTTTCCCTTTTGCCCCTTTAGCACTGAATCCTGCCGGAGCATTTTTCAAAAACGAAATATCAAAAACAGAGGAGCGGATTACCGAGTGGGGACACGCCGAGACACATTTGTTGCACTGGATACAGGTATCCGCATCCCACACCGGAACTTCCTGAGCGATGTTTCGCTTTTCATACTGTGTCGTCCCTGTCGGCCATGTACCATCATCCGGAATTTGGGAAACCCGAAGCGTATCCCCTTTGAACGCCGTAATTTTGCCGATCACCTCACGGGTAAATTCAGACATATCCCCTTTAAGGGTTGCTTGAAGTTCAAGTAAAGAATCAGCCCTCGCAGGTACATCAATTTCGTAGAGATTTTCCAATGTCGTATCGACGGCGGCGTAGTTCATCTGCACGATCACGTCCCCTTTGGAACCGTAGGTTTTTTGGATGGAGCCTTTGATCTTAGCCATCGCCTCCTCTTTAGAGAGAATACCGCTAATCGCGAAAAAACAGGTCTGCATCACCGTGTTGATCCGCCGACCCATATTGGATGCGTGAGCTACTTTATACGCGTCGATAGCATAGAACTTTAACTTCTTCTCTATGATCCGCTCTTGTGTCACACGGGGAAGGCGACTCCATACCTCCTCTTTGGAATAGGGCGTGTTGAGCAAAAATATCCCCCCCTCTTTGGCGATATCCAGAAGATCGAGTTTTTCCAAAAAAACCGACTGATGTACCGCCACGAAATCGGCTTTTTGAATCAAATAACTCGATTTGATCGGCTTGGTACCAAAACGCAGATGCGACGTCGTCATCGAACCCGATTTTTTCGAATCATAGACGAAATAACCTTGCGCGTAATGGTCTGTCTCGGTGCCGATAATTTTGATCGTATTTTTGTTCGCCCCCACCGTGCCGTCCGAGCCAAGACCGTAAAATATCGCTTGAAACTGATCGGGATTTTTGAGGATAAAATCGTGGTCATATTCTAATGAGGTTAAGGTAATATCATCGTCAATCCCGATCGTAAAGTGATTTTTCGGGGAAGTGTTAGAGAGTTCATCGTAAATTGCAAAGATCATAGCAGGGGTGAACTCTTTGGATGAGAGGCCGTAGCGCCCCCCCACAATCCGAGGCATTTTAAACGGCAGGGATTCTCCTCGCTCAAACAGTGCCGTCACTACATCGTGGTAGAGAGGTTCGCCGGTACTTCCCGGCTCTTTCGTACGGTCAAGTACCCCGATCGCTTGAACCGAAGCGGGGAGTGCGGCGATAAACGCCTCTGCGGCAAACGGCAGTGCCAGACGAACTTTGATAAGCCCTACGCTCTCCCCTCTCTCAATCAGATAAGTGACACTCTCCTCCACCGCTTCTGCACCTGAGCCCATCAAAACGATCACGCGCGAAGCATCCGCTGCGCCGACGTAATCAAACAGATGATAAGAACGTCCCGTCAGTGCGGAAAAACGATCCATCTCCCCTTGAAGTATTTCGGGTAACGCCTGATAGTATCGGTTGACGCTCTCACGCCCCTGAAAATAGACGTCGGGATTCTGCGCCGTTCCGCGAAGGACAGGATGATCGGGGCTTAGTCCCCTACGACGATGAGCGGCAACCAAATTCGAATCGATCATTTTTTTCAGAACCTCATCGGAGAGTTTCTCAATTCGGCTCACTTCATGCGACGTTCGAAAGCCGTCGAAAAAATGGAGGAACGGAATACGGGAGCGGAGAGTCGCCGCTTGGGAGATAAGGGCGAAGTCGTGCGCTTCTTGAACCGAATTGGACGCTAGAAGTGCAAAACCCGTTTGTCGAACCCCCATAACGTCTTGATGATCTCCGAAAATGGAGAGTCCCTGCGCCGCCAATGAGCGAGCGGCAACATGAAATACCGTAGCGGTGAGTTCTCCCGCGATCTTGTACATATTCGGAATCATCAGCAACAACCCCTGCGATGCCGTAAAGGTGGTGGTGAGAGACCCTGCCTGCAACGCACCATGTACCGTACCGCTTGCCCCCCCTTCGCTTTGAAGCTCAAAAACTTCCGGCACACTGCCGAAGATATTTTTTTGCCCTTTAGAACTGTAGAGATCGCTAAACTCCCCCATCGGCGAGGAGGGGGTGATGGGATAGATAGCGATCACTTCATTGATTTTATGGGCAACTAGGGCGACGGCTTCATTACCGTCGACGGTGATAGTAGTGGGTTTACTCATGATCAAATTTCCTGTTTCATTCTTAGGATATTTACTCTTGCATCGCCTACAATTGTAACCCAAAAAAAACAATATTTATTTTAAATTCTTAAATCTTCTCCATTAGAATAGTTTTTGAAACACTTGACTACAATATCATCCATATTAGGAGAAAATAATGAACCCGTTTGCCGATTTTAAACTC